>NZ_JBNPOS010000043.1:0-10587 GCF_050315295.1 Streptococcus sp. SGI.013 | reverse complement strand
GTGAAAAGAAGACTTAAAGGTCTTCTTTTTTGTTTATCCTATAAAATTAGTTTATTATTAAGTTTAGTTGGTGTTTTTTTGAATAAGAGGAGTTTCAGTGATAGTCGCTTTAGGGTTGAATTAAAAGTAACTTCAATGACGCTTGTTGTATTTTATGTGATTTACTCTAACTCTAATTTATACTCAAAAAGGCTCCATAATCTTTTTTATAGTGGTAAATCCACCATTATGGAGCCTAGATATAAAGAAGAAAAGATTTTTGCGGTCTGGATGCAATGGACAAAAGGATAATTTTTATATATAAAAATTATCCTTTTGTATTATATGCCCTAGAGTTCTTTCCTAGGGGAATTTTTTACTATAAAAAGAAGGTTGATTTCTCTTTATATAGTTGTGTTTTGATTTATGATAAAAAAGGGATGTAATCGTGACAACTTTATCGTTTTTTCAATTCAAGATAACGTTTATACCAAATTGAGACATAGGATTCTGAGAATGGTCCTTTACCTTTATTGATCCAATCAACTAAAATTTTAACATGTTCTTTTAAAATATAGTCAATTTCTGTAGGGTATCCCATCTTTTTTTTATGAAGCTCATACTCGTCAACATCAAGAAGTTTCTTTTCGCCATCGGCAAAAACTTTAACATCTAGATCGTAATCGATGTATTTTAGTGCTTCTTGATCTATAATGTGAGGACTTGCTATGTTGCAATAGTAGGAAACACCATTATCTCGAATCATTGCAATGATGTTAAACCAATATTTTTTATGAAAATAGACAATAGCGGGCTCTCTGGTAACCCAGCGTCTGCCATCACTTTCAGTGACTAAAGTATGGTCATTTACTCCTATTACAGCGTTTTCTGTAGTTTTTAGTACCATGGTATCACGCCAAGTACGATGGAGTGTGCCATCATGTTTATAGCTTTGAATTGTAATAAAGTCGCCTTCCTTAGGTAATTTCATGTGTATCTACTTTCTAAAAAGACGTTTATCTGTTTCAGTATAGCATATTTCAATAAAAATATCATCCTTTTTGTTGAAAGTAGCTATAAATATTTGTAATCTTACCATAAACATGAGACTCCTAGAAATCAAAAAGGAATCTTCTCATGATTAGTATATCATCAAAGTTTCGTATCTTGTCACATACTCTAGAAACACGTTACCATGCTGTTAGATCTGTCAATGTTGACAAGTTTTTCAAAAACTTCTCCCATGTGCTGGAACAAGTGGTTTGATAGTATTAAAGATTCTCTGAAAGACTGTTCTTATCTCCATCTGAAGTTGTTTCGACTATCACATCATCTCCATATAAGTAGAATTTTTGAAAGTAGTCTGTTAAATCCCATCAAATTAAACCATTTTTTCTTATCTTAAAAAGATGCCCGCAATCTGCAGACACCTTGTGATAAATTTTTTAGTTAGATTTGATACTCTTGATAGATCATTTAGTAGAATAGGTATGAACTGAGCCCAGTAAGTCTCGCAGACGGTTTAGATTAAATGAGGGGAATCACTATGAACTCCTCAAGTCATAATATCTATTATCTAAACGAATGACTCTCTAGTGAAACTTCCCTTGATAAAGCAGATTAAATAACAACTGTAGATTATGCTCTGGTTTAGTTTGTAGCTCAAGGATAGGTCTGACGGCATGTTCGACATAAGTATTAGCTTCTTATTAGCTTTTAAATCATTTACTATATTGAACTTTATTGGTTGATCGATTACTAATTTTTTTATTTTAAATTGTCCCTTATTATCAAATTCATAAGTCGTTAAACCAGTATTGAATAGGAAGACATTGTCGTCGGTTCTTGATAATTAGAAATAAAAAAATCTCCATTATAATCATACATTAATTCTGAATGATGAGGTTTTTTGAGATAATAAAGCTCCTTAAGGGAACAAATCCATTCTGGATTTGTTCCTTTTTTATGTGGGAGGCATTGGGTATAGTATCCAGAGTATCTACTAAGGTTAAAACTGATAGTATGCCAGCTCCATAGTGCTATTAAGGTGACAAGGAGGATAGACCATTTTCTTAATATCATGATGATAGTTTTCTATTCAAATCGTTTTTGATAGATCTTATTGAACAGCCATTGTAAGTTCACGCTTGGTTTTGTCTCCATCTTTTCAACAATGGGATTGATCACCTCATCCACATAGCTCTGTGCCTCTTTTTGTCTGACAGCACTCTTGTCATAAATGTCTTTCTTGGTATCAGATTTTTGATAAGAGTATCTATAAAATTTACCACTTTTTGTAAAGTAATAGAAATGATAGTTTTCGATATTATATTCTTTTAAAAATCCTACTCCATAGCTCATATTATCATTATCATAAGTTTGCATTAATACATATGAACTATCCTTGATAATTGAGTTATGACCATCTGTATCGTATCTTAAACCTTTGATAGAGGATTCTCCTAGATAGTCTAGATAGTCTAAAATAAATACCATTTCAGGATTAGCACCTTTTTCGTGGGGGATATGCTTGGCATAATAGATGAAGTAGGTGGAAAAATTATGGTCAATATAAAGGAATCTGGTAATAGAGCCAATGGCTATTACAACAATTGTGATCATTATTCTTTTGATAAAAGGCATTTTTTATTGATTATCTCCGACGTCTTTACTTGATTTCTTGATAGGTCTATTCACTTTTCTAATAACAGGTGCTACTCGTCTAATACCTTTTCTTACAGTCTGAAAAACAGGTCTTGCCACTCTCACTCTTTTAAAGGGGGGCGGTAAGATTACAGTGGATATGAGCGTTTTAAAATAAAAAGAAGATTCCTTGATATGATAAGAGTAGTACCACTCATCAAAAAGAAATCTTCTCATGATTAGTATATCATAAAAGCTTCGCTACTTGCTATATAGCCTAGAGACGCACCACTAGGTTGTTAAGACTTATCGAAATAGCGTCTTGTACCTTGTTAATGATGTGAAAATTAAATAGCCATTCTGAAGAATGCTATAAATATTCTTTTAGAGCTTGTTTGATCTTTGAGAAATCATATCCTTTTCTAGAAAGATTTTGTAGAATGCGTTGTTGTAAGTCATATCCATCGTAGCGACGGCTTAATTTTCGATAGACTTTATCTAGATCTTTATAAATTAATTCCTCTTCTAATTCGTCATCTTCTTGGATTTCTAAGTTTTGGACGGCAGCTTTGCTTTCTGAAAGGCTGAATCCTTTTGCTAAGAGTTGTTGAATGATTTTATCTTTTAGTGCTTTGTAAGGAAGCTTATCTTGGTATTTGCGTAAGCTTTTTTCAGCTAATTGATAACTCAGCTGACTGCTGTCATAATCTTTTAATAAAGAAGTGATGATATCTGTGTCAATGCCTTTTTCTTTGAGTTTTTGAGAAAGAATGTAGGGCCCTTTATTACCATTATGGAGATTCTGACTGAGGTAATTTTCTGCGTAACGTAAGTCGTTAATCCAATTTTCTTTTTCCAAAACAGTGATAATTCTAGGGATATATTGTGTTTCAATCCCTTGTTTTTTGAGGTAATCTTGAATTTCTTTCTTGCTTCTTTGTTTGAAGGACAGATAGTAAATGGCTCGATTTTTTCCGTGTGAAAATTGGGCGAAGTCTTTAATCTGATCAAGTGTGGATTGGTCGAGCTCCATTTGTTTGGTTAACATGAAGTGCACAATGGTGTCTTCTGTGACATAGAGATGATCAGTATGATCAATTTCTAATAAGTAGAGATGTTTTTTCTTTTCAATTTTTGTGATTTTCATAGTATTTATTATAGCAAATTTCTACTTTTAACTGTTTTTTTGTTATTTTTAAAGGTTATGGCCTTTTACTTTCGTGAATGGATGTGATTTTCCGATGAGCCTAATCTTTTTATCAATTGATCCTGTAGTGGCACGGATGTATTCTTCTTCAGAAACATCATGATACTGGTGAATTAAGCCAGAGTGGTATTCTACTTCTAAAACCTTATTTTCCCAACCAATTGATTTGATCATACGGGCCGTTACATGTTTTCTTTGCATTGGAGCTCTCCTACTAGTAGTTTGATGATATAAGAAAGATTGACCTCTCATTGTACTTTGATATGTCGATAGGGAGGTTTTACAAGATTATATCAAGATTTTTAATGGTATGTGTAATGTTTTGTTTAAAATGAAAAATAGGAGTCCTTATTCTATGAAAATATATGGAATCGACTAAATCATTTTCTAGAGAAGGGTAGGAAATACATGTCCAAACTTTTGTGGTAGAATAAGTAAGAAGAAAATTTTTTAAGAAGGTTAATAAGATGATATTAAAGCTCAAGCAACGTATTCCTTTGAAAATAAAGCGGATGGGAATCAATGGTGAGGGGATTGGTTTTTATAAGAAAACCTTGGTTTTTGTGCCAGGTGCTTTAAAAGGTGAGGAGGTTTTTTGTCAAGTCACAGCAGTAAAACGCAATTTTGTTGAGGCTAGGTTACTAAAAATTAACAAAGTCTCTCCTTTTCGAGTAGATCCTGCTTGCTCCATTTATGAGAAGTGTGGCGGTTGTCAATTGATGCATCTGCGATATGATAAACAATTAGAGTTTAAGACAGATGTTTTAGCGCAAGCATTAAAGAAATTTAAGCCAGAAGGGTATGAGAGTTTTCATTTAAAACCTACACTTGGGATGGAAAAACCAGTGCATTATCGTGCTAAATTGCAGTTTCAAATTCGACAATTTGGACAATCCCTTAAAGCAGGTCTGTTTGCAGAAGGCTCACATCGTTTAGTAGAGATTAGGGACTGTTTAGTACAGGATCAAGATACCCAAGCTATCATTAATGCCGTCGTTAACTTATTGGATAAGTATCAAATTCCAATTTATAATGAACGGAAAATTCAAGGGATTCGGACGGTAATGGTCAGAAAAGCTCAAGCAAGTGGACAGATTCAATTAATCTTTGTTACGAGTAAGGAGGTTCGTTTAGGGCCTTTAATCAAGGAGCTTACTGAGGCATTTTCCGATATTAAAACTATTGCGGTTAATTATAATCGTAGTAAGACGAGTGAAATCTATGGTGTAGAGACGGAGATTATTTGGGGGGATGATGCTATTTTTGAAGAGGTTTTAGATTATAGCTTTGCATTATCTCCTAGGGCTTTCTATCAGCTTAATCCTAAACAGACACAGATTTTATATGGTGAAGCTGTCAAGGCACTTGATGTGACGGCAGAAGATGATTTAATTGATGCTTATTGTGGTGTGGGGACAATTGGATTTGCTTTTGCCAATACAGTGAGGTCTGTGAGAGGGATGGATATTATTCCAGAAGCTATCGCAGATGCGAAGCGAAATGCGGCTAGTATGGGCTTTCAAAATACTTATTATGAAGCAGGTTTAGCAGAGGAGCTTATTCCTAAGTGGTATAGAGAAGGATATCGTGCCTCAGCTTTAGTGGTTGATCCCCCTCGCACAGGCTTAGATGAAAAGTTGTTAGAAACTATTTTAAAATATCAACCTGAAAAGATGGTCTATGTGTCTTGTAATGTGTCAACACTGGCAAGAGATTTAGTGAAACTTGTGGGGATTTATGAGGTAGTCTATATCCAATCAGTAGATATGTTTCCGCACACTGCACGAACCGAGGCGGTTGTGAAATTGTCCAAACGAGATATCAACCATCATATTGATCTTGAAATCAATGAAGAAGATCTCAAAGATATTTCTGTCAAGAAGGATGCCACTTATTCAGAAATCAAAGATTATGTCTTTAGAAAATTTGAATTAAAAGTATCTACCCTTAACATTGCACAAGTAAAAAGGAAACTTGGGATAATCGAGCGAGAGAACTATAATCACTCTAAGAAAGAAAATCAAAGAGTTCCAAATTGTCCACCCAAAAAAGAACAAGCTATCATCGATGCGTTAACTTGGTTTGGAATGATTGAGTAATTAAATAAATTAAAAAGTGCAGAATTGATCTGCACTTTTTAACGTTCATAATCATTTGTATTGCGATTTTTACTTATTTGTTTTTGGTGTAATTTTTTGTGTTTTTCGATGCGTTCAAATACTTTTTTCTTATCATTTTCAGTGAGATAGTTTTGAAAATCTTCGTATAGGTTCATTGCAGGCTGCACTTCCTTCAATAGCGAATCCATTTTTTTCTCCGCTTCTTTTTGTTCAGCGTACTGACCTCTCATGTTGAAGTTGTACTCTAGCTCTTTTCAATTCACCAGTTAATTGGCTAATTTTTTGTTTTAATCCTTTGACAATACTATTATTTAAGACTTTATCAATAAAATCGTCTAAAATTTGTTTCATAGGTTTGGTATTTACTTGGTATAACATTTTTTCAAAAATTTTTAAAGGTACAACAGCGAATTTTTCTTTTTTTCCAATTAGTCCACGTTCCTCTACTTTAAAGTCCTTGGTAAATAGGTAATTCTTATCCTCTTTAATTCCAATATCCTTTAATAATTGTTCGTTGATAGCATTTATAGCTTTTTCTTGAGCTAATAGTAATTCTAGTTTATCAGCTTTAGCTTCAAACTTTTCATCTAACTTATTAACAGACTCTTGCTTTGAATGGATGACATTATCATATTGTTCAATTGATTGTGTTTTTCTATCAATCTCTTTTTCAAGTGTATTCAACTTCTCTTTCTTTTTTGCAAATTCTTTTTCTACTTTTGAGACCTCAGAAGTGATTTCAGCTTTAATCTCATTCAGTTTCTTTCCTTTTTCCTCCTCAAGTTCAGCCATCATTTCTTTATATTCACGCATGTCTTTAATCTTGTTCGTACCTACTTTTTTACGTTCGACTGCCATTTCTTTCAACATTGTCTCAAGGACTTTAATTTCGTTGTTGCGAAAAGCCATAAGTTGAAATTTTCCTTTTTCTGTAAATCCCTATTGCTTCAATGCTTTTGAAAAGCTTGGTTGTTTTGAAAGACCATTTTTGTAACCAGTTGCGACAGGAACTACATTTAAATGTAAATGCGGAGCACCTTTTCCATCCCAATGCACTACTGCATTATAAACACGGAAATGTGGATGACGTTTTTCGAAATCTTGTGCATATTTAGCTATATATATATCCCTATGTTGAGTTTATATCCTTCTGGTAATTCATCCCAATCCGCTTTTGATCCAATACCAATGATAAACTCTCTTTGTTGATCTAAGGTATCAAGTTTACCAACATGTTTATAATAATCCTTGATTTTTCGATCATTTCTTATCTGCTTTTCATTGTATTCCTGCAAAGAAGGTCCAAATTCCTTTTCATATAGCTCTCGAATATCTAATTGTTTAACTACAATATTTTGATGACTTTTATCTCTAAGAATATGTGAATGTTCTGGGCTCTTCCATTCTTTTTCTGTTAAATCTCTATTATTATGTCGAATGTTTGTCATTCTCGGATTTGTTTTAAATGAAATAGTTAATTTTGGCATCACGTATACTCCTTAAAAATTTTTCTTTAATACAGTATGCCTTAAAAACTCATTTTAAAAATTTGAGAATGAATTTATTGGGAACTATCCCTGAACCAAGTAATTAATTACTGATGTTTTATTCTTTAGGACTGAAATCTATCGTTTTATGGTTGTTCAAATTATCCTGAATGTAAGTTTACTTTAGCTGAACATTTTAGAAAGAAAAAACTCACCAAAACAAATGTAAAAGAATTACTAGAGGGAAAAGAAACCCTGGTAAAAGGAATCAAAACGAAAGATAGAAAGTCCTACAATGCCGTTGTAAAAATCGGAGAAAAGGGATATATTGATTTTATCTCTTTTTCAAAATAAGCATAAAAGCCCTTTAAAGAGGGCTTTTATATATTAATCACAAATCACTTATCACAAATCACAAGTGATTAATCACAAATCACTTGTGATTTGTGATTCCTAATGATACAATATTACTATACAAAAAAAGAATGGGGCGTAGTTATGGAGAAGGAAGAACTCAAAATACTTGAAGAATTAAGACGTATTTTAAACAGTAAAAATGAAGCGATTGTTATCTTAAACAATTATTTTAAAGGTGGTGTTGGAAAGTCAAAATTATCGACTATGTTTGCTTACTTGACAGACAAATTTAATTTAAAAGTTTTAATGATCGATAAGGACTTACAAGCAACATTGACAAAAGACTTAGCAAAAACATTTAAGGTAGAATTGCCACGTGTTAATTTTTATGAAGGACTGAAAAATGGAAACTTGGCTTCTTCTATTGTTCATTTGACTGATAATTTAGACTTGATCCCTGGCACGTTTGATTTGATGTTACTGCCAAAATTAACTCGCTCATGGACTTTTGAAAATGAAAGTAGATTGCTTGCTACTCTTTTAGCACCTTTAAAAAGTGACTATGATCTCATTATTATTGATACTGTACCAACGCCAAGCGTTTATACAAATAATGCAATCGTGGCAAGTGATTACGTCATGATCCCTTTACAAGCAGAAGAAGAAAGTACAAACAACATTCAAAACTATATTTCCTATTTGATTGATTTACAAGAACAGTTTAACCCTGGACTAGATATGATCGGTTTTGTTCCTTATTTAGTTGATACGGACAGCACAACGATAAAATCAAACCTGGAAGAACTGTACAAGCAACATAAAGAAGATAACTTGGTTTTCCAAAATATTATCAAGCGAAGTAATAAAGTAAGTACCTGGTCTAAAAACGGCATTACAGAACACAAAGGCTATGACAAAAAAGTTTTGTCTATGTATGAGAACGTATTTTTTGAAATGATTGAGCGAATCATTCAATTAGAAAATGAAAAAGAATAGAATCACAAATCACAAGTGATTAATCACAAATCACTTGTGATTTGTGATAGGTGATGATAAAATAAATAGTAAGAAGAAATAGAAAGAAGTGAGCGATCGTGGGAAATTTAGGCGCACAAAAAGCAAAACGAAATGATACGCCAATCAGCGCAAAAAAAGATATAATGGGGGATAAGACGGTTCGTGTTCGTGCCGACTTGCACCATATCATAAAAATCGAAACAGCAAAGAATGGCGGAAACGTAAAAGAAGTTATGGATCAAGCCTTAGAAGAATATATACGGAAATATTTACCTGACAAACTTTAAAAGGAGTGAAAATGAAATGGCAGTTACGTATGAAAAAACATTTGAAATAGAGATCATTAACGAATTATCGGCAAGCATGGAGACCAATCTCTTACTATTAGAATGAAATTGACACCTTAACGAGTCCATTATAGAAAAATGTATTGACTATTTAAGTAATCCATATTTAAGCGATTAATGGTTTTGTATAGTTGACCATTTTGGCTGTAATAATGGATTCATAAATTACTCCATGATTGAAAAACATTGGCTAATAAAGTAATCCATGTTTGTAAAATAAAAGGCCAAGTAAAGTAGTCCATAATTGTATAATATATGGCTGAATAAACTAGTCCATATTCTCTAAATTAATGGACTAATTAAAGAAGCCCATATTTTCAAAAATAGCGGACCAATAAAGTAATCCATTCTTTAACAGATAATGGTTTTATAAAGTTACCCATTATGACTTAAAAAATGGATAGATAAATGACCCCATTATTTTTGTAGAAAAGTGATTATTTAAGATTGGTATCTTAATTTCTAAATTATCAATATCTTAAAATTTTGTGTTATGATTACTCGAATAGCGAGCAACGGCGAGGCGCTCCGCTATTCCTCGCCAAATAAATTAGACTCAATGATTTTCATTAAAAAAATTTGAGAAGCAAGTAACAGAGGTTTTTGTTACTTTTTGTCAAAAAGTAACGTTTTTGTAGTTTTGACAACCCTACGGTTCATCAAAACTACAAACGCTCTGCCGAGGGCTATGGGTTGCACCCCTTTTTTGACCCTCACGGTTCAAAAAATTCACTGCTTTTTCGGCCCACAAAAGTGGCCTCGAAAAAATCGGCGCGAACTACGCACCGAAAAAATTGCTTCACGCAATTTTTGCTTGCCCATCTTTTGCTGATAATTTCAGCTGCGCTAAAATTATCAGCAAAAAATGGTCTTCGCCCGTCGCACGAATCAACGTGCGATTTGTCCGCGAACAGCGCAGACAAAAAAGAGAGATCTTATAACTCCCTCCCATGCTTATTAACTAGGCTATTACTCTAGTTAATGTTTGCAATTAGACATATATTCATCATACGAGATTTCCAATGGCTCATAAATCGAAATAGTTTTAAACTCAATCAACGGTCGTGGGACTGACCCCAAAAAAGTGAGAATTTAATAAAAACACCCTAGGGCTACCGTCTCCGGTATTCAACCGGAGACAGGTAGTCCAATTTTTGTTGGATTCTTTTTTCATTATAATATTTGATGTAATTTTCTACAATTTGAATTACAATATATTTCTGAAACTACACAATACAAATATTGACATGCAATTATTAATTGGTGGATTTTAAGTTGACATCTATAAAGTTTAATGTTAGAATACATTCAAAAATATATTTGAATGAGGTGTTTTATGATTCAAAATATTGTTACTTCAATAATCCTGTATTCTGGGACAGCCGTAGACTTACTTATTATCCTAATGTTATTTTTTGCCAAAAGAAAAA
>NZ_JBNPOS010000042.1:0-11055 GCF_050315295.1 Streptococcus sp. SGI.013 | reverse complement strand
CCTCTTTTTTTGTTATGAAAACAGACAGTTAGAAGCTATCACTTTTACAATTTTTGTGATATAATGAACCTGTATAAAAAAATTTTTTAAGGAGTCTAACAAATGGCTAAATTGACTGTTAAAGACGTTGATTTGAAAGGGAAAAAAGTTCTTGTCCGTGTTGACTTTAACGTTCCTTTGAAAGATGGCGTTATCACTAACGACAACCGTATCACTGCGGCTCTTCCTACAATCAAGTACATCCTTGAGCAAGGTGGACGCGCGATTCTTTTCTCTCACCTTGGACGTGTAAAAGAAGAAGCTGATAAAGAAGGTAAATCATTGGCTCCTGTAGCAGCTGACTTGGCAGCTAAATTGGGTCAAGATGTTGCTTTCATCGCTGGTGCTACTCGTGGCGCTGAATTGGAAGCAGCTATCAATGCTTTGGAAGATGGACAAGTTCTCCTTGTTGAAAACACTCGTTTCGAAGATGTTGATGGTAAGAAAGAATCTAAAAACGATCCAGAACTTGGTAAGTACTGGGCTTCACTTGGAGATGGCATCTTCGTTAACGATGCATTTGGTACTGCACACCGTGCACACGCATCAAACGTTGGTATCTCAGCAAACGTAGAAAAAGCAGTAGCTGGTTTCCTTTTGGAAAACGAAATTGCTTACATCCAAGAAGCTGTTGAAACTCCAGAGCGTCCATTCGTAGCAATCCTTGGTGGTTCAAAAGTATCTGATAAGATCGGTGTTATCGAAAACCTTCTTGAAAAAGCTGATAAAGTTCTTATCGGTGGTGGTATGACTTACACATTCTACAAAGCTCAAGGTATCGAAATCGGTAACTCACTTGTAGAAGAAGACAAATTGGATGTCGCAAAAGAATTGCTTGAAAAATCAAATGGTAAATTGATCTTGCCAGTTGACTCAAAAGAAGCAAACGCATTTGCAGGTTACACTGAAGTTCGCGACACTGAAGGCGAAGCTGTTTCAGAAGGCTTCCTTGGTCTTGACATCGGTCCTAAGTCAATCGCTAAGTTTGACGAAGCCTTGACTGGTGCCAAAACAGTTGTTTGGAACGGTCCTATGGGTGTATTTGAAAACCCAGACTTCCAAGCTGGTACAATCGGTGTAATGGATGCTATCGTGAAACAACCAGACGTGAAATCAATCATCGGTGGTGGTGACTCAGCAGCAGCAGCTATCAACCTTGGCCGTGCAGACAAGTTCTCATGGATCTCAACAGGTGGTGGTGCTTCAATGGAACTCCTTGAAGGTAAAGTACTTCCAGGTCTTGCAGCTCTTACTGAAAAATAAAAATTACGACGAAAAGAGTTGGTTTACCACCTCTTTTCTAGTGCAAAGGCTAAAATGCAACGGATTTCCGTTGCATTTTGTGCATCATGTAGAGTTTTTACGATATTGGGCGAGTTAGAAAGTCTAGCAAGGTGAAAAAATACTAGACCTTGCTACATTAACTGGAAAAATAAATTTGGTATCTACTGGTTCTGTAAAATCTTGATTTTGTAGAAAAGGGAGTGGGAAAGAACTCGACCAGTCTAAAAAGAGTTCGTCTTCCCACCCCCGCACAGTTGATTAGGTCAGATTTGGAGTGTGAAACACGAACAAATCTGTCAATCAACCACTGCGCTGAGATATTGACACGAACTTTGAGAAGCGAGGCTGGACTTTCTGCCCAGCCTCTTTTTGATTACTTAGAAGGGAAGAAGCGGTATATTTAATCATATTCTGCTTGGTTGATTTAAGTTTGGAAATTATTTTAGGCCTCTCTAGAAGTGGACAATAGAGCGCGCATATTTGGTTTTGGACAGATAGTGTCAATGTTTGAGTAGGGGGAGACTATGTGTATCTAGTTAGCTGCACTTATCTATGATTTCAACCCAATTATCTTTTTTAGGAAATCATTTGAGAGCTAGTTATCAGACTAGGTAGTCTAGAGGACGGGGTTATTTTTGTCAAAGTTATTTGATTTTGAATGCCTCAAAACTCAAACTTCGTGTTACAATAAAGTTATGTTTAAAAATAATCGATTTGACCCTAAGAAGTTTAAATTAGGGATGCGAACAGCCAAGACGGGAATTGCTGTTTTTCTGGTCTTACTATTATTTGGTTTATTGGGTTGGGAAGGCTTGCAGATTGGGGCATTGACTGCTGTTTTTAGCTTAAGAGAAGATTTTGATAAGAGTGTTTCTTTTGGGGCATCCCGTATTTTGGGAAATGCAATTGGGGGGGCTTTAGCTCTTGTTTTTTTTGTGATTAATAGCTATTTTTCAGGGGCATTTTGGGTGACCTTGTTTTTAGTACCTATTTTAACTATGTTAACCATTATGTTTAACGTGGCTTTTAATAACAAAGCAGGAATTATTGGTGGTGTATCTGCCTTGCTGATTATCACTTTGTCTATTCCTTCTCACGATACAATTTTATATGTTTTTGCGCGCATACTTGAAACTTTTGTGGGTGTCTTTATTGCCATTATGGTGAATTCAGATATTGATCGCTATAAGCAAATGATAAAAAATAGAAAAAAATAAATATATGTCAGAAAAACTAACATATGGGGTTGACATGTCCAAATTTTCAGAATATAATAGCTACTAAGAGAAAGGAGTTCGTCATGAAAGAAAAAGAATTGAGACGTTCAATGGCAGTTTTCCCAATGGGATCTGTTATGAAATTGACCGATTTGTCTGCTAGGCAGATCCGCTATTATGAAGATCAAGGCTTGCTAACACCAGATCGTAGTTCGGGCAATCGTCGGCTTTACTCATTGAATGATATGGACATCCTTCTCGAAATCAAAGATTTTCTGGACGAAGGACTTAATATAGCGGCAATAAAAAAAGAGTACGCAGACCGAGAAATACAATCTCAGAAAAGGCAACATGCTCTAACAGATGAGGATGTGAGACGTATTTTACATGATGAGTTGCGTAATCAAGGACGCTTTTCTAGTCCAACTAGTATTTTTCGTTAATTTTCGTATAGTAATATACGGGATATAAATTTTATTTTTTCTAAAATTCAAAGGAGACCACTTATGGCAATCACAGCAGCTGATATCAAACGCGATATTAAAGAGAAAAATGTTACTTTTCTTCGTTTAATGTTTACAGATATTCTAGGAATTATGAAGAATGTTGAAATTCCAGCGACTGATGAGCAAATCGATAAGGTGCTGTCAAATAAAGCAATGTTTGATGGATCATCTATTGAAGGATTTGTACGTATCAATGAGTCAGATATGTATCTCTATCCAGATCTTGATACTTGGACAATCTTTCCATGGGGTGATGAAAATGGTCGTGTAGCGGGATTAATTTGTGATATTTACACGACAGAAGGTGAGCCATTTGCTGGTGATCCACGAGGAAACTTGAAAAAAGCTCTTCGTCATATGGAAGAGGTTGGTTTTAAATCGTTCAACTTGGGACCTGAACCAGAATTTTTCCTTTTCAAAATGGATGAACAAGGTAACCCAACTCTAGAAGTAAATGATAAAGGTGGCTATTTTGACCTTGCTCCAACTGACCTTGCAGACAATACTCGTCGTGAGATTGTTAATGTATTGACTGAGATGGGATTTGAAGTAGAAGCGAGTCACCATGAGGTTGCTATTGGTCAACATGAGATTGACTTTAAGTATGCGGATGTTTTGAAGGCTTGTGATAATATCCAAATCTTTAAATTGGTTGTTAAGACAATTGCACGTAAACATGGACTATATGCTACTTTTATGGCAAAACCTAAGTTTGGTATCAATGGATCTGGTATGCATTGTAATATGTCTCTTTTTGACAAAGATGGAAACAATGCTTTCTTTGATCCAGAAGATCCAAAAGGGATGCAATTATCAGAAACAGCTTACTATTTCCTTGGTGGCTTGATGAAACATGCTTATAGTTACACTGCTATTATGAACCCAACAGTTAACTCATATAAGCGTTTGGTACCAGGTTATGAAGCTCCAGTTTATATCGCTTGGGCAGGTAAAAACCGTTCACCATTAATTCGCGTTCCTGCTTCACGTGGTATGGGAACACGTCTAGAGTTACGTTCAGTGGACCCAACTGCTAATCCATATCTTGCGTTGGCAGTTCTTCTTGAATCAGGACTTGATGGTATTGAAAATAAAATTGAGGCTCCAGCACCAGTTGAATCAAACATTTATGTCATGACTGAAGCTGAACGTAAAGAGGCAGGAATTGCTGATTTACCATCAACACTTCACAACGCTATTAAGGCACTTCAAGAAGATGAGGTTGTAACAGAGGCGCTAGGTGCTCATATTACGACAAACTTTGTAGAAGCTAAGAAGATCGAATGGGCAAGCTATGCTACTTTCGTTTCACAATGGGAAGTTGATAACTACTTGGATCTGTATTAAAATAGCTAGATATCATCTATTGGGAGTGTGGAAATCCAACAATACAAGGTTGGCCTTCCCCCTCTCTTTCTTTTTTAGGAATTTATAGAATATTCAGATTTTATTTAAAGAAGCATTTTGTTTAAAGGATAAAGATGATATAATGTAGAAATAATTATAATGATTATTGATAGAAGTGTCTTAAACACAAGGTTTTATAAGGAGTAAACATTATGAAAGAATCTGCCTTAAGAGCGCAAGAAACAACTCTTTGGGATCCTTCTTTTGAATCAGATGCCTGTGGTATGGGATTTGTGAGTCAAATTGAAGGTAAGCAGAGCCATACCTTAATTGAGTATGCCTTGACTATGCTTGAACGCATGAATCACCGTGGTGGGACAGGAGCCGAACCTGATACTGGTGATGGTGCTGGTATTTTATTGGGAATGCCGGATAAATTTTTTAGAAAAGAAGCTAAACAAGTTGGGGTTGATTTGCCAAGCCTTGGCGAGTATGCTGTTGCACAGTTGTTTTTACCGCAAGATAGAGTAGAAAAAGAAGCGCTAGAAGAGGTGTTGGAAAAATTTTTTTCTCAAGCAGGTTATTCCTTGCTGTTTAAGCGTGATGTTCCGTTTAGGTATGAACACTGTGGACCGACTGCGCAAGCTATTATGCCAAGTTTTGTTCAATTTGTCATTGGTAAGCCTGAACACATTGAAGGAGGGCGTCCATTTGAAGATGCTTTATTTGCTTTACGTCGTCAACTAGAAAAAACGATCACAAATGAGGATTTCTTTATTTGTTCATTATCTAGTAAGACCATTGTCTATAAAGGGATGTTACATGCTTTTCAGGTTGGGCTTTTTTATCCTGATTTGACAGATGAGCATTTTCAATCTCATATTGCATTGACACATTCACGTTTTTCAACCAATACTTTTCCATCGTGGGATCGTGCACAGCCTTTTCGCTTTTTAGCGCATAATGGTGAGATTAATACGTTACGTGGTGCTGAAAATTGGATGCATAGTCATCAAATTGAAGTCTATAACGAAGAAAATTCGGACTCAGCTAAGTTAGAGAATTGTTTGGAGTACCTTTATCGTCATGGTCGTGATATTCCGCAAAGTTTATTGATGATGGTCCCAGAAGCGTGGGGACCTGATTCGGGACTAAATGACGAATTGAAGGCTTTCTATGAATATGCCTCAAGTTTTGTTGCGCCTTGGGATGGACCGGCTGCCCTTGTTTTCACAGATGGTGATATGGTTGGGGCTCGCTTGGACCGTAATGGTCTTAGACCAAGTCGCTATTCACGTACCAAAGATAATTTCCTGATTTGTTCAAGTGAATCTGGTGTTGTGGATCTTGAGCCAAGTCGTGTTGTTGAAAAAGGTGTTCTTGGACCTGGTAATATGATGTTGATTGATACAAAAACAGGTCGTCTTCTTAAAAACGAGGAAGTTAAAAACTATTATGCGACACAACATCCTTATCAAGAATGGGTGAAGGAAAATATGACGCTGTTGAGTGATATCGAAGCCGCTGAACCACAAGACTTGGAATACGATATTAATACCATGTGGAAGCTTTTTGGCTATACCGATGAAACTTTGCGCAGTGTGATTCTTCCTATGGCAGAAAAAGGGGAGGAGCCTGTTGTTTCAATGGGGTATGATAGTCCTCTAGCTGTTTTGTCTGACAAACCTCAGTCTTTATTTACCTTCTTCAAGCAACAATTTGCTCAAGTCACTAACCCTCCGATTGATGCCATTCGTGAACAAATCGTGGTATCAACAGGAGTTTATTTAGGGGCAGATGGTGATATTCGTCGAGATGGTAAAGATAATTGTTTGAAGATAAAAATTGATAGTCCTGTATTATCTAGTCAAGACTTTGCTAAAATTGCTAGTCTTTACAGTTCAACACATAAAAGCCGTATTTTATCTACCGTTTATCATTTGGATACAGGGATTCAACAGGCCCTATCAGATCTTTTTACTTTGGCAGAGGCAGCTTTGGATGCTGGGGCAACTATTTTAATCTTATCAGATCGAGGAGTTAAAGGGGAAAATCAAATGGCATTGCCAATCCTTTTAGCTGTATCTGGTCTTTATAATGCTATGGTAGCAAAAGGTAAGGCTAGTCAGTTCTCGATTGTAGTGGATACAGCAGAGGCTTTTGAAGTTCATCATTTTGCGACTTTGGTTGGTTATGGTGCTGCTGCCATTCATCCTTATGGTGCTTATGCGAGTTTATTAGAATTTGGTCAGGATAGTCATGGTCTAGAAAACTACCGTAAAGCTGCTGAAAAAGGGATTGTGAAGGTTATGAGCCGAATGGGAATCTCAACTATCCTAGGTTATAAAGGTGCTCAATTATTTGAAGCACTCGGTCTTTCCTCTGATGTTGTGAACCAATACTTCACGGGAACAGTTAGCCGTATTGAAGGTTTATCTCTTGAACAAATTGAAAAAGAATACAAGGCACGCACAGACTTTGCATTTGGCTCTCGAAGTGAGGACTATTTACCATCAGGTGGAGCTTATCAGTTTAAGACAGATGGGGAATATCATCTTTTTAATCCAGAATCAATTTATAATTTCCAACAGGCTGTTAGAAAAGGCGATTACCATCTCTTTAAACAATATAGTCAGCAGTTAGATAAAGAAGCTCTAGAGCGACCAACAACCTTGCGTTCCACATGGGAATTTGCATCAAAACGTCCTGCTGTTGCTTTATCTGAAGTTGAACCTGCGGAGTTAATTGTGAAGCGTTTCAAAGTAGGTGCCATGAGTTTTGGTTCTTTATCAAAAGAAGCACATGAAACCATTGCAGAAGCTATGAACCGAATTGGAGCTAAGTCTAACTCTGGTGAGGGTGGAGAAAATCGTCAGCGTTTTAAACCTCAAGCTGATGGACGAAATGTCAATTCCAAAATTAAACAAGTGGCGTCAGGGCGTTTTGGAGTAAATGCAGAGTATTTGATGTCAGCAGAAGAGCTCCAAATTAAGTTAGCTCAAGGAGCTAAACCTGGTGAGGGCGGTCAATTACCAGGACAAAAAGTCTTCCCGTGGGTTGCTGAGATTCGTGGAGCAACGCCAGGTGTTCGTTTGATTTCTCCTCCACCACATCATGATATTTATTCTATCGAAGATTTAGCTCAGTTGATTTATGATCTTAAGGTGATTAATCCTTATGCAAAAATCAATGTGAAACTAGTGTCTTCTACAGGTGTTGGAACTATTGCAACAGGGTGTGTGAAGGCTGGTGCAGATAAAGTGGTGATTTCAGGTTATGATGGTGGAACCGGTGCTTCTCCTCGTAACTCTGTTCGTGATGCTGGATTACCTTGGGAGATGGGATTAGCAGAAGCACATCAAACATTGTCTTTGAACCGCCTACGTCAACGAATGACTTTGGAAACAGATGGCAAGCTGATGACAGGTCGCGATTTGGCTATTGCGACACTGTTAGGAGCTGAGGAATATTCTTTTGCTTCTTTGGCTCTAGTTTCTGTAGGTTGTGTGATGATGCGCGTGTGTTCTCTTAATACCTGTCCAGTAGGTGTTGCTACACAAAATCCTGAGTTGCGTCAGCATTTTGCAGGGAAACCTGAGCATGTTATTAATATGATGTTCTTCTTAGCAGAGGAGCTTCGCGAATATATGGCAGAGCTTGGATTTAGATCTATTGATGAAATGGTTGGTCATACTGAAGTTTTAAAAGCTAAGGTGATGTTGGATGAAAAAGCTAATTCTCTTGATTTTTCAAGAATTTTAGGAACAAGCTATGGTATTGAGCGTAAGGTTGAAGATCCGTTTTTGGACCCACGTCAGTGGCGTGAGTTAGATGGATTTGCACAAGCTGCTATTGATAGTAAGACGTCTGTGACCATTAAGGGTGCTATCAATAATGTTCAACGATCTGTTGGTGGCCGTATGGCAGGATGGATTGCTGAGCGTTATGGTAATACCAGTTTAGAGGCTGGCTTATTGAAGTATGAGTACACTGGTATTGCTGGACAAAGTTTTGCAAGTTTCATCACACAAGGAATGGAATTAACCTTGATTGGAGAAGCTAATGACTATATTGCTAAGTCAATGTCAGGTGGACGCTTAATTGTGAAGCCACCGCATGATGCTGCCTATGATGTTGAAAACTCTCCAATTGTAGGTAACGTTGCCTTGTTTGGAGCAGTAACAGGTGAAGCTTATTTTGCTGGACGTGCAGGGGAGCGTTTCTGTGTTCGTAACTCAGGTGCTAAGGTCGTTGTTGAAGGTGTTGGTGCCCATGGTTGTGAGTATATGACAGGTGGTGTTGCTGTTATTTTAGGTAGCACTGGTCGTAACTTTGCAGCAGGTATGAGTGGTGGAATCGCTTATGTTTATGATGTAGATGGTGACTTTAAGGATAAAGTCAATACTGAAATGGTTGATCTTTATTCTTTAGGGGAAACACGTGGAGACCATGTGTTGAAAGAAATGATTGAAAAACACTATTACTATACAGGTAGTGCTAAAGCAAAACGCCTTTTAGAAAATTGGGAAAATGAAAAACAGAAATTTGTAAAGGTTTATCCATCAGAGTTCCATGACATCAATGATATCGCTTATGCTCTTAAACAGCGTGGATTAACAGGTGATGAATTAGAGTTACATACCTTTGAAATGGCTACGGGAGCTCAGAGTACAGCTAAAGAGCGAGAAGAATTATTGGCTAGCGTAAGAGGAGGTTACTAAAATGGCAGATCCCTATGGATTTTTAAAATATGACCGTAAGGATAATCCTTACCGTCCTGTTGGCGAGCGTATCTTGGATTTTGAAGAGTTACAAGTCCCTCTATCTGAAGAAGAGCGACGTCAACAGGCTGCACGTTGTATGGCTTGTGGTATTCCATTTTGTCACCAAGGGACTTTTTATGGTGGCGGTCGAGCTGTTTCAGGTTGTCCGAATGATAATCTTATCCCAGAATGGAATGATTTAGTCTTTCGTGGTGATTTTAAGCGTGCCTTTGAACGCTTATCGCGTACTAATCCTTTACCAGAGATGACAGGTCGAGTTTGTCCTGCTCCTTGTGAAAAAGGATGTACCGAAGGATTGAATGGTTCAGGTGTGACCATCCATGATAATGAACGCTTTATTATTGATACCGCTTTTGAAAATGGTTGGGTAGAAGAGTCAGGACGTCCTAAGGAGCGTACAGGATTTAAGATTGCGATTGTTGGCTCAGGTCCAGCTGGTTTATCGGCTGCTTGGCGTTTAAATAAATTAGGACACTCTGTAACTGTTTATGAACGTTCCGATCGCTTTGGGGGGTTGTTGATGTATGGTATTCCAAATATGAAGTTGGATAAGTCTATTGTCCAGCGCCGTATTGATACGATGAAAAATCTGGGTGTGACTTTTATTGCCAATACCGAAATTGGTCGGGATATTACAGCTGATGACCTGTTAGCACAATATGATCGTGTGATTTTGGCGACAGGAGCCAGTGTGCCACGTGATTTACCTGTTCCAGGTCGTGAACTTTCAGGCATTCGCTTTGCCGTGGACTTTTTAACCGAAGTCACCAAGGAAGTTTTAACCAGTCCAGACAAGAGTTTAGAAAAATCGCTTGCTGGTAAACACGTTTTAGTGATTGGTGGTGGAGATACAGGAAATGACTGTATTGGGACAGCTGTACGTTTAGGTGCAGCTAGTGTCAAACAGCTAGAAATCACTCCTCAACTTCCTGATGAACGCTTGCCTACTAATCCATGGCCTCAGTATCCTATGATTAATCGCATTGGTTATGGGCAAGAAGAAGCTAAATTTGTACAAGATGAGCCTCTGACAGCTTATGCCACTTCAACTACAGCTTTTGTTGGAAATGATGATCATCAAGTCATTGCTGCAAAAACAGTTCAAGTGGGACCTGGGTTTGAGCCGATTTCAGGAACAGAAACAGAGATTAAGGCAGATCTTGTTCTCTTAGCTATGGGCTTTACAGGAGCAGAAACCAGTTTGTTTGATGCTTTTGGTGTTCGTAGTGTTTATGATGATTATACAACGACTAATAAAAAAGTGTACGTGGCTGGAGATGCCCGTCGTGGCCCAAGTCTTGTGATTTGGGGGATTCGTGAAGGGCGTAAGACAGCAGAAAAAATTGATCAAGAATTACGTTGTGCGGTTAACGTGTCATAACGATTAAAAACACTAGCTTCCTTTGCTTGAAGCATAAGGAGTCTGGTGTTTTTTTTGTTTTCAAGAGAAGCATATTTATAAGTCTCTATAAAAAACTTACACTAAAGCTATCTTACTCTCATAATTCTAATGGGATAAATTTTAAATCGTGAGCAAAATTATTGACATATTGATTGGGGGGGGGGTATAATTAAAAGCGGTATATTTTAAGGTTAGAGATATCTAATTTTGTTAGGATATCCTTCAACGAACCGTTGTGATATGAGCTTGAAGAGAAGTATTTTAACGATTTATCTATACCTCTTACCTCTCAAGTTGCTGCGGGAGGTAAGATTTTAGTTTGTTTATGTGGTTTATCTTATTTATTGAAATAAGATAAATTAAATAGATGTACTTAGTAGAGATTGTACTTTTCTACCAAGTACTTGAGCTAATCACTCGTTAAAATGATTAAATAATAAAAAGGAGATATTATTAGAGTTTATGAGTCAAAATCT
>NZ_JBNPOS010000041.1:0-11196 GCF_050315295.1 Streptococcus sp. SGI.013 | reverse complement strand
CCCCAACGATTTACCATTTGAAACCTACCTCAAGTACCGTTTTCATTTTGAACTAACGGTGCCAGACCGCACATTTACTGGAAGAAAAGGAGACCAACGTGAAAAAATTAAAACACTCAATGAAACCAAAGAAACCTTCTAATGACCAAAAGCAAAAGACGAAAACACAGAAGCAGGAGATCAGACCTTCTACCGTAAATACGTTAGCCTATCAAGGGCTTTTTCAGAATGGCCTTATGCAGGTCAGCCCAAGCTATTTCTCACAAACCTATCTCTTAGGAGATGTCAATTATCAAACAGTTGGCTTAGAAGATAAGGGAGCTATCGTGGAGAAATATTCCGATTTAATCAATTCACTGGATGATCAGACCAATTTCCAACTGACTATTTTCAATCAAAAAGTTAATTTGGAAAAATTCCGTAAGAGTATTCTCTATCCCTTGCAGGAAGATGGGTTTGATGCTTATCGTGATGAATTGAATCGCATGATGGATGCCAACTTAGAGGCGGGTGAGAACAATTTTTCAGCCGTCAAGTTTCTTTCATTTGGCAAGAGCGACCAAACACCAAAACTAGCTTTTCGTTCTCTGTCTCAAATTGGAGAATATTTCAAGAGTGGCTTTTCAGAGATTGATGTATCTCTTGGTTTGCTCGGTGGAGAGGAGCGAGTGAATGTCCTTTCGGATATGTTACGAGGCGAAAATCATTTACCGTTCTCTTACAAGGATTTGACGCTCTCAGGTCAATCCACCAAACACTTTATTGCCCCAACCTACCTTTCCTTTAAACACAAGAATCATATTGAATTGGACGAACGATTATTACAGATTGTTTATGTTCGTGACTATGGTATGGAGTTAGGGGATAGATTTATTCGAGACTTAATGCAGTCAGATTTGGAAGTGATGATTAGTCTACATGCTAAAGGCTCTACCAAGTCTGAAACCATGACCAAGCTACGAACCAAGAAGACCTTGATGGAATCGCAAAAGATTGGGGAACAACAAAAGATGGCTCGGACTGGAATCTATTTGGAGAAGGTCGGGCATGTTCTTGAAAACAATATCGATGAAGCTGAGGCTCTTCTTCAAACCATGACTCAAACAGGAGATAAACTGTTTGACACCGTATTTCTAATTGGCGTGCTGGCGGATACTGAAGACCAACTCAAACAATCTCTTGATATTATCAAGCAAGTGGCTGGGTCAAATGATATGATTATCGATAACTTGACCTGTATGCAAGAAGCTGCCTTTAATAGTCTCTTGCCATTTGGGAAGAACTATCTCGAAGGTATTTCTCGGTCTCTATTGACTTCAAACATTGCCGTGAATGCCCCTTGGACTTCCGTAGATATTCAGGACAAGGGTGGGAAATTTTATGGCATCAATCAAATCTCAAGTAATATCATCAGTATTGACCGTGGCAAGTTAAATACTCCGTCAGGTTTGATTTTAGGGACTTCTGGAGCTGGCAAAGGGATGGCGACAAAACATGAAATCATCTCAACTAAGCTCAAGGAAGCAGATAGTGATACTGAAATTATTATTGTTGACCCAGAAAATGAGTACAGTATTATCGGTCAAGCCTTTGGTGGGGAGAGTATTGATATTGCCCCAGATTCCACTACCTTCTTAAATGTCTTAGATCTATCTGATGAGAATATGGACGAGGATCCAGTTAAGGTTAAGTCCGAATTTCTCTTGTCTTGGATTGGGAAGCTCTTGGATCGCAAAATGGATGGTCGTGAAAAATCCTTGATTGACCGTGTGACACGACTCACCTATAAGCATTTTAACACACCGTCCTTGGTCGAATGGGTCTTTGTCTTAGCTCAACAACCTGAACAGGAAGCTAAGGACTTGGCACTGGATATGGAACTCTATGTGGAAGGGTCGCTGGACATATTTTCACATCGGACCAATATTAAAACAGACAGTCATTTCCTGATTTACAATGTCAAAAAGTTAGGCGATGAATTAAAACAGATTGCCCTCATGGTTATCTTTGACCAGATTTGGAATCGGGTGGTCAAAAACCAAAAGCTAGGTAAGAAGACCTGGATTTACTTTGATGAAATGCAGCTACTTCTATTGGACAAATATGCCTCTGATTTCTTCTTTAAACTCTGGAGTCGTGTCCGTAAGTATGGGGCGATACCGACAGGTATTACTCAAAATGTAGAGACTCTTCTATTGGATGCCAATGGTAGACGCATTATTGCCAATAGCGAGTTTATGATTCTTTTAAAACAGGCTAAGAGCGATCGCGAAGAATTGGTACATATGCTTGGACTTTCCAAGGAACTGGAGAAATACTTGGTCAATCCTGAAAAAGGGGCTGGGCTAATCAAGGCCGGTTCAACCGTTGTTCCTTTCAAAAATAAGATTCCACAAGACACCAAGCTCTTTGACATCATGAGTACAGACCCTGAAAAAATGAGGACATGAGATGAAAGAGGATAAAAAGCTAGTCAAACAGGCTAGGCAAAACTTTCGAAGCAACTTAAAATCAGCCCGTATGCATTATCGGAAAGAAGTTAGAGCCTTAAAACAGACTGTTCCTAAAAAAGGACGATTTCGAAAACCAGCCCAAAATTCTCTTTTTCAGGAAAAGAAAACAGAGATAAAAGGAAATCTACTCAGTAGCCAAAAGGAAGCAGAAGAGAAGTTCCTAAAGGAAATTACCTATGTTTCTCCTAGACTGTTGAAGGTAAAGGAAATCAAGAACTATCGACTTCCTCAAGCTCAAGAGCGTTTGCGGACTGCAAGAAAACATTTGTCAGAAGTGAAACTAAGTGAGAAGCAAAAGGCAGTTAATCCCAAGTTTACTTTCCAAAAAGAAAATCCTTCCCCGAAGTCTCGCTTTCAGTTTCACCAAGAAAAATCATTTGATCGACTAAGTGCAGAAAAAGACGTAAGTTCTGCCAAGCGTGAGGTTAAACAACTCAAGAAAGTCCAAAAGACTAAGAAAAACTCTACCAAAGTCAAAGTTGGATTAGGCTTAGTTGCATCTGAATCCCTTGACCTGATAGCACAGGAGGATGATTTAGATGGTCTAAGATCCATGAAGGATATTAGTTTGAAAGCCAGACGCTATGGAAGGTTTACCTTTCAAGCAGGTAAGGTGGTAGTAAAAAGTGGACAGACAGGTGTGAGGTTTACCAAAACAAAATTTTCTCATGGAAAGGAACGATTCCAGAACTTCAAAAAGGGAAAAGGATTCACACGCCAGAAACCTCTTAAACCAAGAAGACGTTACCAGACCTTTTTAAAGCATGTGAGAAAACAAAGTGTCGCAGGTATCAAAGGAATCGTCCAAGCCATTAAGGGAAGTGTGACTTTCTTTTCTGTCCTTGCGGGAAATCCTTTGACTTGGATTGTCTCAGGCATTCTCTTGATACTCCTTTTGATGATGAGCTTTTTCATGAGTGTTTCAGGTAGTAGTGTCATTCAACAAGATGAGATGGAGTTGACCAAGGCCTATACCCACATGACGTGGGAAGATGCGGAACATACGAGAACCAATGAAAAAGGGATTGCCTACTACACCAAGATTGATGAGATTATGGTTTACATGAATCATCAATACCAAGACTACAAGCTTGACGATTTCATGGAAACAGGTGGTGTGACCTACAAAGCGTTTCTCAGTCAAGTGTGGACAGACTTAAATGGTGGAGATTCTATTAAATCCATGTCTGACTTATATAAAGAACCTACTTACAAGCTGTCTGATGAGGACCAGGAAGAGTTAAAGGAGTTGACAGAAGGAGGCAACTATCTAGCCCTTCAAGAATTGGACAATCCCTTTCAGGGACAGACTGACGAGGATAGCTTAAGCATGACCTACCGATATGGGTATGAGGTCATTGATGAGAAACCAACGCTGCATCACCATATCATCTTAGAAGCGAAAGAAGGTCAAGTCATTGTAGCTCCGATGGATGGCAAGGTATCTCTTGATGGAGAGAACGTTGTTTTGACATCTGGTAAGGGAGTGAATAAGACTAAACTAACCTTGTTTGGCATTCATTCAGGCCGAGTGAGTGAACATCAACATGTCTTGGCAGGAGATATTATTGGTCAGACCAAAGACGGAACGGGTCTAAAAGTCACCTATCAAAAGGTTGATGATGATACGGATAAGTTGGTCTATGTCAATCCAGCTTTCTACTTTCCAAAAGTAATCCAGGTTCAGACCACCATTCTTCCAACTATCGGTCAGTTTGGCGGCGATGAGTTCGAGAGAGCCAAGGCAATTTATGACTATCTTAAAAGCAAAGGTGCGACAAATCAAGCTATAGCAGCTATTTTAGGAAATTGGTCGGTAGAATCTTCCATTAATCCAAAACGAGCTGAAGGCGACTATTTATCTCCGCCAGTTGGTGCGACTGATAGTTCGTGGGATGATGAGGGCTGGCTCTCAATCAATGGTCCAACTATATACAATGGACGTTACCCAAATATTCTCAAACGTGGTTTAGGCTTAGGCCAATGGACAGATACCGCGGATGGGTCACGCAGACATACTTTATTGTTGGAATATGCCAAAGGAAAACATCAAAAGTGGTATGACTTAGGCTTACAACTGGATTTCATGTTGCATGGGGATAGTCCTTATTACACCAACTGGTTAAAGGACTTTTTCAAAAATTCAGGAAGTCCAGCTAGTCTTGCCCAACTCTTTCTCATTTACTGGGAAGGAAATAGTGGAGATAAGCTACTTGAACGTCAAACACGAGCAAGTGAGTGGTATTACCAAATTGAAAAAGGTTTTAGTCAACCAAACGGTGGGACAGCACAAAGTGATCCAAAAGCACTTGAAGCTGTACGAGGAGACCTTTTTGAAAACTCTATTCCAGGAGGTGGTGACGGTATGGGATATGCTTACGGCCAATGTACTTGGGGAGTTGCAGCCCGTATCAACCAACTGGGGCTAAAACTCAAAGGTAAAAATGGTGAGAAGATTCCAATTATCAGTACAATGGGCAATGGCCAAGATTGGGTACGAACAGCCGCAAGTCTCGGTGGAGAGACAGGGACAAGTCCACAAGAAGGAGCTATACTTTCCTTTGCGGGAGGAGGACATGGCACCCCAACAGAATACGGACATGTGGCTTTCGTCGAAAAAGTCTACCCAGATGGCTCATTCCTTATCTCCGAAACCAATTACAATGGCAATCCCAACTACACCTTCCGTAAATTATCTGGAGTGGATAGTAGCTTGAGTTTTGCTTATACGACGAAATAAAAAAGGATATGCTAACAATAATTGGATTTGTTAGCATATTCTTTTTGTTTTATCAAAAATATTGCATTTTATTATACAATTTGATAAAATGCAAATATAATGATAAAAAGGAGCGAAAAATGGACTTTGCCAAAATTAATAATGTTATGAGAGCTTTTCATTTTGAAGCTCAAATACAGCAAATAGACCTAGATCTTCCAATCATTTTTCAAAAGCGCTATGAATTTTCTACATTGACTGTAAAAAATAAGGTTTTCCTTTTGGTTAAAGAAAAAAGACCAGGGAGCTTAGATAATTTTGTTAAACAAGCTCAAGCTATTCAAAAGCAGGTTGATAAAGATGTGATTTTAGTTTTTAATAAACTGTCAGATGAACAGAAGAAGAAATTATTACAAATTGGTGCCTCTTATATTGATTATCAAGAAAATACATTTATTCCACAAATAGGATTTCTATTTTCTAAAGCAAGTGAAAAATTTGAACCAAGTGATCCCTTATCACCTACAGAACAAATGCTACTAATTGCCTTGTTACTGCATACTCCTGATTTAATCATTGATTTAGTTGAAATCAGCCTGATAACACGTCTATCTATTCCTAGTTTGTATCGCTATTTAAAAGCCTTTAAAGCACGAGGGTGGCTTCATAACAAACAGAAAACTTATCAATTTGCGAAACCTAAACAAATGATTTTTGAAGAAGTTAAATCATTAATCAAAGATCCAATTAGAGAGGTTTTAGTGATTAGTGATAAAGATTTTCAACAGTTGTACAATGAAGGGGCATTAAAAATGACCTATTTACAAGCATTATCACAATTTAGTATGCTTGCAGATTCAGAAAACTATGGAAGCTATGCTATTTCTAAGAAAAGATATAAGCGTATTGAAAAGGAGATTCAGCAAAACATCTTTCAAGGTCATCGTCTTGAAATTTGGAATTATGAGCCAGTACCTTTTGATTACATCAAAAATAATTGGTTTGAAAATGGAGATGTTATATTAGTTGATCCAATTTCGCTCTATCTAACTTTGAAAGATGTAGAGGATCCTAGAATTGAAGAAGAGGTAGAAATGTTAGAAGATAAGATAATAAACATACTAGGAGAGAAAAATGCCAGCTAATTTAAAACCTATTTTTCAAGAAATGTTTCGTGATTATCAAGATTACTATGTCCTAATTGGTGGAACCGCAACCTCTATCGTATTGGATGTGAATGGTTTTGAAAGTCGAACTACGAAAGACTATGATATGGTCATCATTGATGAGTCAAAAAATATAGACTTTTATAATACTTTAATTAGATTTTTGGAGTTTGGTGAGTATCAAGGTAGTCAAAAAGATAATAAAGCCCAACTTTTTCGTTTTACAACCAGGAAACCTGGTTTTCCAGAAATGATTGAACTATTTAGTGTTCTGCCAGAATTTCCACTAAAAAAGATGAGTAGAGAAACTCCTGTTCATTTTGATGAGGATGCGAGTTTATCTGCCCTGCTATTAGATAAGGATTATTATCACTAGTATACCATAATTTGTAGATAGTCAAATTATAGCTACCTTTTCAATTGAAAATATATTTTATTCAAAAAAAAATAGAAGCAATCATCTTCTATTTTTGTGTCAAATATTTGAATTCTCTTCTGATAATTTAGTAAGAATATTTTGTAAAACTCCCTGAATTTTTTTATCTCTAGAATTTAAATATAGAATAAAATTGTACAATGTGTTTATTTCATCATTTGTGAATTCATCATTTGAATAAGGATCAAATCCTGGAATTGAAGAATAGTCATCAAATCCTAGTTCAATATAAGACTCATTAAAGAGATTCTCAATAAAACCATCAAGTCCATTTATACTGTCAATTTCATTATAATCTGCTGATTCTAATAAGTTATCAAAATCTTCAAGGATTTTTTTTATTTCATTAATCATTAACCACCAATTCTCCTTATTAAATTTATCGACTTTATTATAACATATATAGTATTTTTTGTAAGAAATGAACATCTGATAAATTTTTTTAACTATTATTTTGTGAAATAATGATATTATTAATTTAAGGAATACCTGCATAATGTTTTTTCTTCAAACGTGACTCAGAGACTGAAAGTAAGTCTAGACTAACCGAATTGTATCGATACAAATTTTGGAGCTAATGTTTTTCTTGAATGCTCAATATTAAGTCCTTAACGGTACTAGTTTTCCATTTAGGAATGTTAAATGAATATTCAGGAAGTAGGAGTTTTATTATATTTGTGAATGATATACTAAGTAAGTCAATTTGCAACGGACAAATAATAATATAGTATAAAATTCGAGGAGGTATTCGTTATACATACACAAACTATCTCACAATTTTAACTTTTGGATACTGATCTACTTTCAACAGTTGAAGGTGGGGGTTGTTCTTGGAATGGTGATGGTGGTGCGACTTGTAGGTGGGGTAATTAGGAGGACATTATGGTATATTTTTTAGTTGTTTTTTTGACCGTGATAGCAGTAAGATTCTTTACTAATCGTGGGAAAAAATAATTTTAATTGATCCTACTAACTGCTTTCAGTTAATATTAATCAGATCCTTTTAAATAAATAATTTATCGATACCAGTTTTTGATATACTTCCCTTTTAGTCGACAGTGAAAAAACAAAAATTCACTAGAAACTATGATGGGAGTTTTTCTATGTCTAAAAGAAGTCCAAAATCTGTATCCAATAAGCTAGAAATCATTGCTGGAGGAAGTGTAGTAAGGAACTAAAGGAACAAGCTGTTTCCACCTATCTCAATGGTCATGGGAGTTTAAGATGTTTAAGTGAAAAGTACGATATCTCTGACCGTTATGTTCTCAGTAGTGGTAAAGAACTGAAATCTACCAGTAAATGAATGAGTCACGTGAAAAAAGGGCACAAAACAACATTTGAAGAACGAGTTGAAATTGTCAACGACACCATTGCTCATGAGAAAGATTACCAAGGAGCTGTTGAGAAGTATGAGGTGCCCTACCAGTAGGTCTATTTTTGGATCAGAAAGTTTGAGGAGGATTGATTCAAACGGTCTTCCCGATCGTCGTTGAAAAGGTTTGGAAAGTAAGCCTAATCTAACTTCGGAAGAAGAATTACGCCTAAAAATCAAGCAACAAGTAGAGCAAATTAAGTATCTTGGAATGGAGAATGCCCTGCTAAAAAAGTTAGAAGAAATCAAGCGACGAAATCAACGGTAAGACTTGGTTGCCACTTAGAAACTTTTCAAGTGATTAAAGAGTATGTCAATGAACAGGAAAATAGAAGATTGATGGATGTTATCAAGGTGCTTCATAGCCAGCATAATGGCGTTCTCGGTTATCGTCGTATGACGCTATTTATCAATCGCAAGCTCGGAACAAATTATAACAAGAAACGGATTCGGCGATTGATGAACATCCTAGGTGTTCGCTCCATTATCGGAAGAGCCAAGGGTTATTGTACTAAGACTAGCTTTGTCAGTATAGAGGACAATATTCTCAATCGTGATTTTACAGCTACTGCTCCCAATCAGAAATGGTGTACAGATGTAACTTTCTTGAAGTAAGATCTCAGCTGTAAAGTCTATTTGAGTGCTATTAAGGGCCTTTATGATGGCTCTATTGTAGCTTATGGGGTTGGTCAGTTTAATGATAACGAATTGGTGTTAGAGACGCTTCGTAAAGCACGAATAGCTAATCCTGATGCGATTACAGCGACCGAGGTTCACAATATACTTCGAAAGATTATTACCGTTTAACGACCCAGTATCAGATGACCCGCTCCATGTTTCATGTTGGCAAGTGTATTGACAATACACCAACTGAAAGTTTCTTTAGGAACTTTAAGACGGAGTGCTATGATTTGAAGAAATATAAGACCTTTGAGAAGCTAGTTTCAGATATTGATGCCTACATCTATTTTTATAATCATCAACATTTTCAAGAACGCAACAACGGCCTTGCCCCTCTTGAAATGAGGAACAAGGCCGTCGCCTAATCTTTTATTATTTCATTGTCCACTTGACAGGGAGCTGTTCAATATTTTGAAGGCTATCTTTTTTATTATTATAGAGATACTGTATATTGTGGCTGGTATAAACATATATAGTTCCCTTATTTCATCACTTACTCCTATTGTAATCCGTACATAATGGGAAAAAGGATTCTCAAACAAGGAAAAGTAAGAAATCTGATTTTTTATCAAAATAACACCTAACAGAATGAATTGTGTTTCAAGCTCCCCTCATTGATGGTATAATAGCTCTATACTTTTAGAAGGGATAGTTATGAAAAAGAAATCTTACCAAGTTTTAGGAATTAGTCTTTTCAGTAGTTTATTGCTGGCAACACCCAAGGTCTTAGCTGATGAAATTTCACTTGCACCTGCTGCTAACTCTAATACATCTGAAACGACTGCTAATCAAGTAACGAATTATACAGACCATCAACCGTTAAACCAAGCTCTTTCAACAGCAGTTTCCGAAGGTATTGTGGTTGTCGCAGATGACACTGTGAGTTACGACATGAAACAGGCAGTTGAAAATGACTATAATGCACAAACCCAAACAGTCAATCAGCTGGTATCAGACTATCAAGCTGCTAAAGCGGACTATCAAAAAGCTGATCAGGCCTATCAGAACAACCAAAAAGAGGTTGAGGATTATCAAAAAGAAACACAAGCCTATCAAAATTATTTAGCTGCAGAAAAACAATACCAGACTGATTATAAGCAATATCAAAATCAACTAAAAACTTATGAAACAGCGGTAGCTAAAAATGATCTGTTAAAAACTGATTATCAAGCAGCCCTATCTCAATACCAACAAGAGGAAACCTCTTATCAAAAGGCTTTAGGGGAATATCAGAAACAGGTTGACCTCAATAAAGAAAAGGAAGCTCAGTTTCAGAAAGATCTGGCGAACTATGAAACAGCCCTCAATGATTATGAAGTGGCTAAAAAGGAATTTGATCAGGTCAAGGCAGACAATGATCGACTGCTTTCTCTTTATGAAGAGAAAGTCAGCCTCTACCAACAGAATCATAGGGAGTGGGAGCTTGAGAAAGCTCTTTATGACGAAAAGCTTAAGGCAGCTGAAACTGATACCCTAAAAGAAGGGTTTCTAAGCAAAGTTCATGCACAATACCTCATCTTCAAAAATGAGCCTAACGCTAAAGTTAGCTTTGAAGGGGTTCAAGATTTCTTTGGGGCTAATCATGACTTTGGCCTTGCCCTAGCAGGTATTTCAGGAAATCCAAAGGACATCACCAGAGACCAACAGCCTAACTTAGCTATAGGAGTGGGGGGAGCTACCGCTGCTGGGGCAGGAGATGGCTATGGAGTTTTCTTAAAACAGGGTCAACCGATTACCGTCACTTATACTGGACTGGAAAAATCAACCTATAAGGGACGCGCTATCACAAAGGTTATCTATACCTTTGAGTTAGTCTCTACCTTTAGTCCTGAACAAGTAGCTACCGCTTTTATCTATACAGACCCCACTAAAACGATCTATGTCGGTCATCATGGTGATAATCATGCCACTACGGACTTTACGATTCATCAGACCATTCGTTTTTACTATAATGATACCGAACAAGTCATTCTAGACGAAGCTACCTCGTCTTTACTCTCTCTTTCTTCTTTAAATCATAGTTTTGAGTTTGGTGAACAAGAATACGTCAAGCTTAGCGATACGATGACCTTTATTCCGATTACAGGTTCATCTGTTTCCTCAAAAGATGGAATTGTTGCTTCTTTTGGAAGTAACAATAGTAAAGCCGATGGGTCAAAATATGATCGTGCTGACTGGGATAATGATGGGGATGATAATGAATACTTTGGCGCTGGTGTGGCTAAGATTGTAGGATCTACCATTGCCTTTGACTTTGGAATACGGTATAGTCAAGCAGATATTAATCAATCCAGTAACCCAGGACAATT
>NZ_JBNPOS010000040.1:0-12482 GCF_050315295.1 Streptococcus sp. SGI.013 | reverse complement strand
ATCGCTCTTATTTTTTATAGTCACTTATATTGAAATACCCTCTATTTTCCTGTAAAATAGTAAGGTAATACATTTTAATAGGAGTACTTAATGAAAAAAATACTAATGACCTTACTTATCGCTTTAGCGGTCACCTTCGGAGGAATGACGTCTGCTCAAGCCGATGAGTACTTGCGTGTCGGTATGGAGGCGGCTTATGCACCATTTAACTGGACGCAAGATGACAACTCCAACGGAGCTGTTAAAATTGAGGGTACCAATCAATACGCCAATGGATACGACGTTCAAGTCGCTAAAAAAATAGCTGAAGCCCTCGGCAAAGAACCTTTAGTCGTAAAAACAAAATGGGAAGGTCTAGTCCCTGCCTTAACATCTGGTAAAATCGATCTCATCATCGCTGGTATGAGCCCCACTGAAGAACGTAAAAAAGAGATTAACTTTACAAATAGCTACTATACCAGTGAGCCAGTTTTAGTCGTTAAATCTGATGGAAACTATGCCAATGCTACTAAATTATCCGATTTTTCTGGAGCTAAAGTAACTTCTCAACAAGGTGTTTATCTCTATAACCTGATTAGCCAAATCCCTGATGTTAATCAACAAACGGCAATGGGAGACTTTGGACAAATGCGTCAAGCTTTAAAATCAGGAGTAATTGATGCCTACGTTTCAGAACGTCCAGACGGTATCTCAGCTCAACTCGCTGATAGTAGTTTTAAGATGATCTCTCTAAAAGAAGGGTTTGAAGTTAGCGAATCAGATGTCGCCCTAGCAATCGGAGTTCGTAAAGGTGACGACCTGGTGAATCAAGTTAATGACGTATTGGCTAATTTCAGTAAAGAAGAACAAACTCAACTGATGGATAGCATTATCCCCAAACAACCTATTGAAAAAGAAGCTGAGCAAGAAAATCCGAACTTCTTAACACAAGCATGGAACATCTTGACCAACAACTGGAAGGCTCTTCTACGTGGAACAGGGATGACACTCCTCATTTCTATTATCGGAACAATCGTAGGAACTTTAATTGGTCTTTTAATCGGTGTTTATCGTACAGCACCTGTTGCCAGCAACAAAGTCTTAGCTTTCTTACAAAAATTATTTGGCTGGTTCTTAAATGTCTATATCGAAGTTTTCCGTGGAACACCGATGATCGTTCAATCAATGGTTATTTATTATGGTACCGCTCAAGCCTTTGGTATCTCACTTGATCGTACCCTTGCTGCTATTTTTATCGTTTCCATCAACACAGGTGCCTACATGAGTGAAATTGTCCGCGGTGGAATTTTCGCTGTTGACAAAGGACAATTTGAAGCAGCTACTGCACTAGGAATGAATCACGGTCAAACCATGCGCAAAGTTGTCTTACCTCAGGTTATCCGAAATATTCTTCCTGCAACAGGAAATGAGTTTGTCATCAACATTAAAGATACCTCTGTATTGAATGTTATCTCTGTGGTGGAGCTTTATTTCTCAGGAAATACCGTAGCGACTCAAACCTACCAATACTTCCAAACTTTCTTTATCATTGCAGTGATCTACTTCGTATTGACCTTTACTGTCACACGAATTCTACGCTATGTTGAAAAGAGATTTGACCAAGATAATTACACTAGTCTAGACGGAGGAGCACACTAATGGCTGACACTATTTTAGAAATCAAGCACTTAAAAAAATCCTTCGGGAAAAATGAAGTTTTAAAAGATATTTCTTTAACCGTTAAAAAAGGGGAAGTCATTTCAATTATCGGATCATCAGGTTCTGGTAAATCAACCTTTCTTCGCTCTATCAACCTTTTAGAAGCACCAACAGAAGGTGAGATTCTCTATCATGGACAAAATGTTTTGGAAAAAGGTTACGATTTAACAACTTACCGTGAAAAACTAGGAATGGTGTTTCAAAGTTTTAACCTTTTTAACAATCTCAATGTCCTTGAAAATGCCATTGTTGCACAAACGACAGTCCTAAAACGTGAGCGTAGTGAGGCTGAAAAAATTGCTAAAGCCAACCTTGAGAAAGTCGGTATGGGAGAACGCTACTGGAAAGCTAAACCCTCACAATTATCTGGTGGACAAAAGCAACGTGTTGCCATTGCCCGCGCCCTTTCTGTTGATCCTGAAGCTATTCTTTTTGATGAGCCTACTTCCGCACTGGATCCTGAAATGGTGGGAGAAGTTCTTAAAACCATGCAAGAACTCGCTGAGTCTGGTCTTACCATGATTATTGTTACTCATGAGATGGAATTTGCAAAAGAAGTCTCTGACCGTGTGATTTTCATGGATAAAGGAGTTATCGCCGAACAAGGTTCTCCAGAACAACTCTTTGAAAATCCTCAAGAAGAACGAACAAAAGAGTTTTTAAAACGTTTCTTAAAATAAAAATAATCCGTTAGGTTTTCCCCTAACGGATTATTTTTATTTAGCTTTTAAAGCAGACAAGATTTGGGTACGAATATCTTCAACCCCTTCTGGATGAGAAGGAAGAAAAAGAGTATTATTCCCTTTACTAGCAAAGGTGTTCAAAGTATCCAAATATTGATTGGTTAGAAGAATAGACATGATTTGCTCTTCACTCAAACTCACATTAGAATCTTTCAACTCTTTAATAGATTCCGCCAAACCATCCACAATAGCCTTACGTTGCTGGGCAATCCCTACACCATGCAGACGATCTTTTTCAGCCTCTGCTTCTGCTGCCGTTACAATTTTAATCTTATCAGCCTCAGCTAATTCTTGAGCAGCAACACGCTTTCTTTGTGCCGCATTAATCTCATTCATTGACTGTTTGACCTCAGCATCAGGCTCAACTTTTGTAATCAATGTCTTCACAATAATATACCCATAAGTGGACATTTCTTCCGCCACTTGATGTTGAACTTCTAGGGCGATTTCATCTTTTTTCTCAAATAGTTCATCCAAGGTCAATTTAGGGACGGAAGAGCGAAGAGCATCTTCAATATAAGACTTAATTTGAGATTCTGGTTTCATCAATTTGTAATAAGCATCTGTTACATTTTGCTCATTAACACGGTACTGAGTAGCGACATTCAACGTGACAAAAACATTGTCTTTTGTTTTAGTCTCAACCACAATTTCACTTTGCAACAATCGTAATTGCACGCGCGCAGCAATACGATCTATCCCAAACGGAAGACGAATGTTGATACCACTAGCCGCTGTTCGTTGGTAGCGCCCAAACCGCTCCACAATAGCAACAGACTGTTGCTTAACGACGTAAAGGGAACTCAACAACACAATGATAAACACTAAGACAATAAACATTGGAATTAAAGTCACTAATAGCATAAAAATCATCTCCTTTTTATTTTTATTATACCATGATTAAAAAACTTGTAAAGAAAAATAAGGTTACTTAGTAACCTTATCATTAGACTAACATATTATAGAGACTCTCATTACCATGTAAATTAATATAGCTTGAATCAAACGCTGATAAGCGATCAATAAAAGCCGCATAATCATTTTTATCTCCCAAGGTAATCCCAATCAAAACTGGTCCAGTTCCCTTGTTAGCACGTTTGATATATTCAAAACGTGTAATATCATCATTAGGACCTAAAATATCATTCACAAACTCTCGCAAAGCACCTGGACGTTGTGGAAAATTCACAACAAAGTAGTGCTTAACCCCATCGTAAATGAGGGCACGTTCTTCCATTTCTTGCATACGGTTGATATCATTGTTTCCACCTGAAATAATGCAAACCAAAGTTTTTCCTTGGATCTCATCTTTTAACACTTCCAGGGCTGCAATACTCGCTGCACCTGCCGGCTCTGCAATAATCCCTTGTTTAGAGTACATATCAATCAAGGTTTCAGAGATTAACCCTTCATCCACTCCTATCAAACGATCAACTGTCTTTCTTGCGACTTCATAAGTTTTAAGCCCTACTTTTTGAACAGCAATACCGTCAGCAAATTTATCAATTTTCTCTAACTTAACAGGATGTCCTTTAGAAAAAGCAGCTTTCATACTACGGGCACCACTAGCTTCAACACCAATGATTTCTGTATCAGGTACAACATCTTTAAAATAGGTTGCAACTCCTGAGATTAGCCCCCCACCACCAACAGGTACTAAAATAGAATCGAAAACAACTCCCTCTTCTTGAGCTTGCTCATAAATTTCATAGGCAACTGTTCCTTGCCCAGCTTGTACCGCATCATCATCAAAAGGATCAATAAAGGTTTTTCCTTCTGCTTTTGTATAATCTTGCGCTGCTTTAGCGGATGCATCAAAGGTATCTCCAACTAATTTAATTGTTACAAAAGAACCACCAAAAAATTGAACTTGCCCAATCTTTTGTTGAGGTGTTGTAACAGGCATAAAAATTGTGGCATGAATCTTCATCTCATTGCAAGTATAAGCAACTCCTTGCGCATGATTTCCCGCACTAGCACAAACAACCCCACGTTGTTTATCTTCATCAGACAGTTTCCAAATCGCGTAATAAGCCCCTCTGAGTTTAAATGAGCGAACCTTTTGCATGTTTTCACGCTTCAAATAAATCGTTGCTCCATATTTTTCTGATAAATAACGGTCAAAATCCAATGGTGTACGAACAACAACATCTTTTAGGACAGCATTTGCTTTTAGAATATCCTTTGCTGTAATCATTTTACCCCTCTATTATCTAAATTTTCTGTCTTTTATTATAGCAGAAAAAACGCTGTTTTAACAGCGTTTTTCAATTGTTTCGATTAGTTGTAGATTTTGAAAGCATCGTCATCGTTTTGACCAACGAATGGCATTGCTTTACGAAGTTCTGCACCAACTTTTTCGATTTCAAGATCAGCTGCTGCTTCACGGTAAGCAGTCAATTTAGGACGACCATTTTTGTAGTCTGTTACGAAATCATCTGCAAATTTACCAGATTGGATGTCAGCAAGTACATCTTTCATGTTTTCTTTCACTTGTTCAGTGATCACGCGTGGACCAGCGACATAGTCACCAAATTCAGCTGTGTTTGAGATTGATTGACGCATTTTCTTGAAACCACCTTCATAGCAAAGGTCCACAATCAATTTCATTTCATGAAGAACCTCAAAGTAAGCCAATTCTGGAGCATAGCCTGCTTCAGTAAGCACTTCAAAACCTGCTTGAATAAGGGCAGTCAAGCCACCACAAAGAACAGCTTGCTCACCGAAAAGATCTTCTTCTGTTTCTTCTTTAAATGTTGTTTCCATAAGACCTACACGAGCAGATCCTACACCTTTAGCCCATGACATCGCGATGTCTTTGGCATTGCCAGTTGCATTTTGGTAAACGGCATAAAGTGCTGGTACACCAAATCCTTCAGTGTAAGTACGACGTACCAAATGACCTGGTCCTTTAGGTGCACACATGAAAACGTCAACGCTTTCTGGTGCTTTGATGTAACCAAAGTGGATGTTGAAACCATGTGCAAAACCAAGAGCCGCACCGTCTTTAAGGTTTGGAGCTACTTCATTTTCATAAATATCAGCTTGGATTTCATCTGGTGCCAAGATCATAACAACATCCGCTTGTTTTACAGCATCTGCCACTTCAAAAGTCTCAAAACCATCTTCTTTTGCTTTATCAAATGATTTACCAGCACGAACACCGATAATCACATCTTGACCTGAATCACGTAAGTTTTGCGCATGTGCATGACCTTGTGAACCGTAACCAATAACGGCAATTTTTTTGCCATCAAGTGCTGCTACTTTTACATCGTTTTCATATTCCATTTTTACTGCCATAAGTAAAGTCTCTTTTCTAAAAATAATTTATTATATGCCTTTAGGCAAGTCTTAACAAAGTTATAAAATCAGATTTACGAGAAATCTCGTGTAAATCCTGTTGCTCCTGTTCGAGCAATGTTCTTAATACCATACGGTTGGACAACTCGGATAAGGGCTGAAATCTTATCAGCATCTCCTGTCAACTGAATAGTAATCGTCTTAGGAGCCACATCAACAACACTTGCACGGAAGGGTTGAATAATGGCTAATATTTCAGCACGTTTCGCTGGGGGAGCAGAAAGTTTAATCAAAATGACTTCTCTTTCCAAATGAGGCATATCCGTAATATCTCTAACACGAATCACATCAATCAAGCGATTCAATTGCTTGATGATTTGCTCAACTTCCTCAAGTGTTTCAACATCAATAATAATCGTAATTCTAGAGACCCCAGGCGCTTCTGTATGACCAACTGAGATAGACTCAATATTAACTTGTCGACGAGATAAAACACCCGTAAAGCGATTCAAAACACCCGTTGAGTTTTGAAGCTTAGCTGTCAACATTCTACGCATTAAACTTCACCCCCAACATTTCTGAATTTGATTTTCCTGAAGGAACCATCGGATAAACATGCTCACGATTAGAAATACTAATTTCTATTAACATAGGTTTATTTTCTTTAATCACCTCAAGATCCCTATCCAATGTCTTTGGATCTGTGAAATGATAATGCTCAATCCCATAAGCTGCTGCCAAAAGTTGGAAATTTGGCTCATCATCAAAGGTTGATTCACTACGTCTTTCGTCGTAGAATGACTCTTGCCATTGGCGTACCATTCCAAGAGAATGGTTATTGATGAGAACCACTTTAATAGGGACACCGTAGCCATTTAAAATTGCCAATTCTTGATTGGTCATCTGGAAACCACCATCTCCAACAAAAAGAATTACCTCTTTATCTGGGTTAGCAAATTTTGCTCCAATAGCTGCAGGGATACCAAATCCCATAGTCCCCATCCCACCAGAAGTCACCAACTGTCTTGGGTGCTTATACGGATAAAATTGAGCTGCCCACATCTGATGCTGTCCAACATCTGTTACGATTATAGCATCACCATTAGTGATCTCACCAATCAGCTCAATTGCTTTTTGTGGCTTAATAGTCGTGTCATCGAGATCATACCAAAACGGTGCCAGGGCTTTATTTTTCAAAACTTCTTGCGTCCAATCAGCATAATCTGTCTCCACTTTATCTAAATCAAGCAAAGCTTTAAGAGCTCTTTTAGCATCTGAAACGACAGGGATCGCTGTATTAACCACTTTTCCAATCTCAGCAGGATCAATATCTACATGCGCCACAACTGCATTTTGAGCGAATGTTGAAATATTACCAGTCAAACGATCATCAAAACGAGAGCCAAAATTGATAATAAAATCAGCATCTGTAAGAGCCATATTGGCTGCATAAGAACCATGCATGCCTCCCATCGCTAAAGCCAACTGGTGATTAACAGGAATCGCCCCTAGTCCAAGAAGAGTTGATACAACAGGAATCTGATATTTTTCTGCAAATGCCACTAAGTCTTCTGAGGCATCCGCATAATTAACTCCTCCTCCCGCTAAGATGAGAGGCTTCTTAGACTGAGATAGTTGTGATAAAATTTTCTTAATCTGCAAAAGGTTAGGTTCAACGGTAGGTTGGTAGCTTGGCAGATTGATATCAGTATCATAATAAAAATCTGTCTTAGCTTCTGCAATATCCTTTGGTAAGTCAATCACAACAGGACCTGGGCGACCAGTGGTTGCAATATGAACGGCCTCTGCAATAATACGAGGAATATCCTCAGTATGACGAATCTGGTAATTATACTTGGTAATTGGCATCGTGACACCAATAATATCAGCCTCCTGAAAGGCATCCTTACCGATTCCTCTTGTAGCAACCTGACCCGTGAACACCAATAAAGGAACACTGTCCCCCATAGCATCTGCAATTCCTGTAATAGCATTCGTTGCACCTGGACCGCTGGTTACCAAAGCAACACCTATACGACCAGTTGACTTGGCATAACCTTCAGCTTTATGGAGGGCTCCTTGCTCATGACGAGACAAGACGTGTTTAACAGCATCCTGCTGATAGATAGCATCATATACTGGCAAGACTGCTCCACCTGGATAACCAAAGATGGTTTTAATTTCTAGACTAGCTAGAGTTTCAAGAACTAATTCTGCTCCTGATTTAGGTGTTTCAAGATGTATTTTTTCCACGCTTGTCCTCCTTTACTTTCTTTTTTGGAAATTTTCAAAAAATTCAAATACCTTAGATAATATGATAACATTTTTACAAAATAATGCAAGTTAATTTTAAAGATGTTTGCGTTTTCAACCCGCTTTTTCTTTCTCACTAAAACCCAAAAATAAGCCTTAAATTTGATTTACACTCAAGCTTCACGCTCAGCTTTTCTTTCTTCAAATTCTTCTTCTGTCATCATAGAGCCACCGAAGTTAGCCGAAGACGCGAAGTGGGTGTAACGACGAAGCCAGCCGCTTGAGATTTTCGGTTTAAAAGGTTTTAGCGACTTACGGCGCTCAGCCAAAGTTTGATCATCTACTAATAAGTCAAGTGTTCGATTGGTCAAATCAATCACAATCTCATCACCATCTTCAATTAAAGCAATATTGCCACCTGCAGCAGCTTCTGGTGAGACATGCCCGATAGCAATACCACGTGTCGCTCCAGAAAAGCGACCATCTGTAATCAAGGCGACATCTTTTCCAAGACCACGACCAACAATCTTAGAGGTTGGTGCTAACATTTCTGGCATCCCTGGGCCACCTTGAGGACCTTCATAACGAATCACAACAACATGACCTTTTTGAACGGTACCATTATCAATCAACTCTAAAGCCTCATCTTGTGAATCGCAACAGAGTGCCTTACCACGAAAAGTTTTTACTGAAGGGTCTACTCCACCAACTTTGATAACCGATCCATCTTGTGCAATATTTCCATAAAGAATTGATAGTCCTCCTACAGGCGAATAAGGATTATCTAAAGGATGGATGACTTCTTCATTTAAAATGTCACATCCCGCAACATTTTCTTTCAATGTTTTTCCAGTAACAGTGATACGATCACCCTTTATAGAGCCATTTTTAATTAACTGGTTGATAATAGCGGATACTCCACCAGCTTCATGAACATCATGCATCGTGTAAGCCGACGATGGTGATAATTTAGAAATATAAGGTGTCTTTTTCGCAATCTCGTTAATATCTTTAAGATCATACTCAATCCCTGCTTCACGCGCAATGGCTAAAGTATGAAGAACAGTATTCGTTGATCCTCCCATTGCCATATCTAATGCAAAGGCATCATCAATAGCTTCTTTAGTTACAATATCACGTGGTTTGATATTATTTTTAACATTTTCCATCAAGTGTTTTGCTGCTTGACGCACCAATTCACGACGTGCATCAGATACCGCTAAGGTTGTTCCATTACCTGGTAGAGCTAGTCCCATCACTTCCATCAAACAGTTCATCGAATTAGCAGTAAACATTCCTGAACAAGAGCCACAAGTAGGGCAAGCATTTTTTTCTAAAAATTCAAATTCTTCCTTACTCATCTCTCCTGCTTGATAAGTTCCTACCGCTTCAAACAAACTAGATAGACTGGCATGATGCCCCGTCATATCCACTCCACCCTTCATAGGACCACCTGAGCAAAATACCGCAGGAACATTAGTTCGCATGGCAGCTAAAATCATACCTGGAGTAATTTTATCACAGTTTGGAATATAAAAAACACCATCAAACCAATGAGCGTTGATAACCGTTTCTGCCGCATCGGCAATCAATTCACGAGAGGGTAAGCTATAGCGCATCCCAATGTGTCCCATAGCAATCCCATCATCTACTCCAATAGTATTAAACTCAAATGGAATTCCACCAGCCTCACGAATGGCTTCTTTGGCGACATCTGCCAATTCACGTAAATGAACATGACCTGGTACAATATCAATATACGAGTTACAAATGGCAATAAAAGGTTTTTGCATGTCACGAGCTGACTTAACCTGACCTGTAGCATACAGTAAGCCGCGTGCAGGTGCCTTATCAATTCCAAGTTTAATCATATCACTTCTCATTAGTTTAACCTCTATTTCCAAACAGAATTATTACATTCCATGTTATCATTTTTGAAAATATTGTCAAGGAATTTTCAGAAAATTTTGTATTTAATAAACTAAAAAAAGAAAAGTTGATCAACAACCTTTCTTTTATGTCATTATTCCACGCTCATTAAGTAAGGGTAAACAGGTTGATCTCCTTGATGGATTTCAACTTCGATATCCTCATATTTTTCTTCTAATTGAGCAGCAATCTTCTCTGCCAACTCTTCTTGTCCATCTTCACCGACAAAAATAGTCACAATCTCGCTATCATCATCTAGCATTTTTTCAAAAGTAGAAAGCAAGGCTTCTTCCATATTAGGTGTAGAGACCAAAATTTTACCATCAACCATACCTAAAACATCATTTTCATGGATCTCTAATCCATCAATGCTAGTATCACGAACAGCTAAAGTCACGCTACCACTAACAACATCTGTCAGCACTGATGACATAGCAGAAGCATTATCTTCTATTGACTGTGTTGGGTCGAAGGCAAGTAAACTTGTTAGTCCTTGTGGAACTGTCCGTGTTTCTATCACAGCTGCTGGAATTTCCACAACATCTGCAGCTGATTGCGCTGCCATAAAGATATTTTTATTATTCGGTAAGATGATGACACGCTCTGCATTAACCGTCTCAACTGCTTTTACAATGTCTTCTGTTGATGGGTTCATCGTTTGACCGCCAGAAATCACATAATCTACACCTTGCGCTTTAAAAATTTCAGCTAGTCCTTCCCCAGCTACCACCGCAATAATACCATAATCTTTCTTAGGCTGACTTTGCTCTTTGGCTACTTCTTGTTGAACTTGTGCATCGTGTTGTTGACGCATATTATCAACTTTAACTTTTACCAACGCCCCATATTTCAATCCCTCTTGCATCACAAGACCAGGATCTTCTGTGTGGACATGGACCTTGACAATCTCGTCATCATTAACAACCAATAAGGAATCACCTAAACCACTAAGATAAGTTTGGAAGTCCTCATAGTCAAAATCCTTCACATAAGTCGGACCTTGTTTCAAACCGACCATGATTTCTGTACAGTAACCAAAGGTAATATCTTCTGTCGCAATGTGTCCCGCAACAGATTTATGATGCTCCGCATTAATCATCTCTGTCATGGTTGCTGGTGTTGCTTGAAACTCCTCAGAAGCTATATACTCTCCCGTTAAAGCAGATAAGAAACCTTCATAGATGTAAACAAGACCTTGACCACCTGAATCGACAACACCAACTTCTTTTAAAACAGGAAGCATATCTGGTGTTTTAGCAAGAGCCGCTTTAGCTCCCTCCACAGTCGCACGCATCACTTCGATAGCATCGTCTGTTTCTTCTGATTTTTTTAGTGCTGCTGTCGCTGCCCCACGAGAAACAGTTAAAATCGTTCCTTCAACAGGTTTCATGACAGCCTTATAGGCAACTTCTACACCTGCTTGTAAAGCATGGGCTAAATCAACACCTGTCATCTCCTCAAGATCTTTAACACTTTGTCCAAAACCACGGAAAAGTTGAGAAGTGATGACACCTGAGTTTCCACGCGCCCCCATCAAAAGACCTTTGGAAAGAATTTGAGCTACTTCTCCAACCGTATTAGCTGGCTTATCAGCAACTTCCTTTGCACCATTTTCAATCGTCATTCCCATATTGGTTCCAGTATCACCATCTGGAACAGGAAAAACATTTAATGAATTTACATATTCTGCTTGTTTATTCAAACGAGTGGAGGCTGCTTGCACCATCTCTTGTAACAAACTGGTTGTGATATTTGCCACGATTATTCTCCTACAACTTTAATATTTTGAACGTAAACATTTACAGTATTAGCTGTGATACCGAGTTGATTTTCAAGGTTAAATTTAACACGTTCTTGGATATTTTTTGATACTTCACTAATCTTTACACCATAACTCATGACAGTGTAAACATCAACAGAAATCCCTTCCTCTGTTGACTTGACGACAACACCTTTCGCGTAGTTTTCTTTACGTAACAGTGCTTGGAAATTATCCTTGAAGGCACTCTTACTTGCCATTCCAACAACGCCAAAAATTTCTGTCGCAGAGCCCCCAACAACTGTTGCGATAACGTCATCTGACAATTCGATTTGACCATCTTTTGTATTGATTTTCACAGTCATAATTACTACCTCAAAAAGTTTTTATCACTCTATTTTAGCATACTTTAAAGATATTGTAAAAGATATAGTGATACGGAAGTAAAATAGAAAAAGAGATGAGAAATCCTCAACTCTTTTTTATCGTCTTAAACACGCTCTACTTTACCAGATTTAAGTGCACGAGCTGAAGCCCAAACTTTTTTAGGTTTACCGTCGATAAGAACAGTAACTTTTTGAAGGTTTGGTTTTGCTGTACGTTTTGTTTTGTTCATAGCGTGTGAACGGTTATTAGCTGATACAGTTTTACGTCCTGTGAAATAACATACTTTAGCCATTGTCAACTGATCCTCCTATGTGTATTTTTTTACGGATGTGCTAGCACCACATACCAAAATATTATATCACATTAGATTAATCGACGCAAGCATTATTTTTTATTTCTCTCCTGCCTTC
>NZ_JBNPOS010000039.1:0-15720 GCF_050315295.1 Streptococcus sp. SGI.013 | reverse complement strand
GGGATAAACATATTGACCGTTGAATACTTTGCGAACTAGTTCTGCCCAAGTGAGGTCTTTTTCTGCCAGAATGATTTCTAAATTATCCCAAAATCGTTCATTCATCTTCACACCTACCCTGTCACTTGTTTCATCAAGCTGGCTTGAAACAGTTCTTCTTTTACCTGTCTGGGAAGAAAGGTTCGCACGTCGTCTAGTCCAATAGCTGGATAGACGTGATTCTGACAGACAATGAGAGGCAGACGAAGGTTTTGGTCTGGCTTTTGGAGAATGAGCTGAATCATCTCATTCAAACTTATCGAATATTGACGTTTAAAGCGAAGAAATCGTGGCGACAGCAACTCAAAACAATCCGTGGTTTTGGCGAAGAGTGACAGTAAGATTTCACGGTTTACATCACACGCTTTTGTACAACGATAAGCCACTCCATAGGTCGTCAAAATGGTTAGTAAATCTTGATTTGTATTGGCATTATTTCCTAGATATACCTCAAGCATAGGCACCTCCTTATAGGGTTAGGTTATTTTCAACTGTTGGTTCAGGAGTTGAGAAATAGCGACTCATATCAATGGGCATCCGTCCTTCACCAAAGCACTTGACCGTCACTAGAGTCGTTAAAATGCCCTCCTTTCCCCTAGCAGAATAATTTTCACCAAAGGCACGAAAGGCCAGGTGATTGTCTTTCGTCAATAAAGTATCTACACCATTTTTAATATCCCTAGTTTCCAAAAAATCCGAAATCCGATGAAGATTGGATTCGTAGAATAGGGGATCATTCATCTCTTTATGGTAATCATCTTCAAAAGTCACCTCAAAGTCACAATCAAAATTGGGGAGTGATAGAATCTTTTCCAGTAACTGATTGGTTTCAACTTGGTGAATACGTTCCTCTAATTCAGTACAATCTAGGATACTTTTCTTATGTAGTAGGTTCATGTATTTCTTCCTCTTCCATTCTTCTAAATTCTCTGGCAATGGCTTCAATAACTGTGACAGTCACACTATTACCGGCCTGTTTGTATAGTTGGCTCTTACTGGAAACACTTTCTGCTCTTTCATAAGCCCAATCAGGAAAGCCTTGAAGTCTGAAACACTCTCTTGGTGTCAGTCGTCTGATTCTCAGGCGATAAAGTTTCCCCTCTAAGACAATCCCTGTGACTTCATACCACTTATCCTGTCGATATTCCAGAGCAGCGACCACCACTCCCATATTGTCTGAAGTCGTCAAGGTATTGGATATTCCCTTTCCCACTCGTCCCCTACGTTTGGTTGAGTCTGGATAAGCCAGATTGACAGAGTCTCCAAGAGTTGCCTTTGCGTACCCTCTTTTTGTGGCTTCCTTGATTTTCAGAAATGGCAGCTCCTCCCTCAGCAGTATCTTTGGCACCTTATCTCCACCTTGCATGGTGGTCAAGGTTGGTGACAAACCAGCAATGTCAAATACTCTACCGGTCTGGTCAAAGCTAGTCGGCAGATTTCCTGCGACGACAACACCATGTCTATCTTGACTGGTCAAAGTAAACATAGGGTCTTGATTATCCTTAAAGCGACGCCCATGTTGGCGTTTTTCAAGTCTATCTGGTGTTAAGACTGGAATGGCGATTTTTGCCCCCTCTCCTTTACCTCTCGTTAGTGTAGGAGCAAGTCCACTCGTCAGATAGACTTCACCATTCAAACCACGTTTAGAGGGATTTATATTTCCTAGCCTTTCAAGATGAGCTGGACTGTTTTCTCTTCTGAGAGGAAATAGGAATCTGGAACGGTATCTTCTAGAATGTCCGATAATAAAGACCCGTTCTCTGTTTTGCGGGACTTGGAAGTCCTTACTGTTAAGCACCTGCCATTCGACATCATACCCCAATTCATCCAGCGTGGAGAGGATTGTGGAGAACGTCCGTCCCTTGTCGTGATTGAGTAGGCCTTTGACGTTTTCCAAAAATAGAAAACGTGGTTGGATTTGTTTGGCCGCTCGAGCAATCTCAAAAAAGAGAGTCCCTCGAGTATCTTCAAATCCCAGTCGTCTGCCTGCGAGTGAAAAAGCTTGGCAAGGAAATCCCCCGCAGATAACCTCCACTTGCCCTCTAAATTGTCTAAAGTCATGGTCTGTGACCTCTTTAATGTCATGGTATTCTATTTCCCCTTCTGTGTTAAACATAGCTTTATAAGATGTTCTGGCGAATTTATCAATTTCACAAAAGCCCAGGCATTTATGACCCTGTGATTCCATCCCTAGCCTAAAACCACCTATCCCAGCAAATAAATCTAAAAATTTCATTTTCCTCTCTTTCCAACTAAAAAAGAGCCTTACACTTGTAAAACTCTTGCTTATATATGATCATCCATTTCTGGTGCACGGATGATTTCAACAATCAAAATGATGATAGAAATCAGATAGATTCCGCCTAGTATCCACCAAATCAACTTAATCACCTCCCTTTACTTCTTGTCGTCTCAGTTGCTTGGTCCACTCTGACAGCACACCATTAAATACGTATTCAGCTATTACTTCCGCTGACCGAGCAAATCGCATATGTTCCAAAGCATACTGATAACGGTCACTAAAATAAATCATGGCATAGTCACTAGCTGACTGAGATAGCCCCGACTGTCTTAACTGGTCATGAACCAAACCCCAAATATAATCTCGATCGTACTTGGTCACGCCATCGACTTTTGAAGTAAAGTTCTCTTCTTGTTTGTCATCTACTAGCTGTCTCTCCTCCTCGTCCTCAATAAGGAAATCACTCCCTTCAGTTTCACTATATTTAGTCTCACTTCCTTCAGTCTCACTAGGGGCTGAATTTAAGACCGGCCCCGTCTTTCTTTGAGACCCCCCTAGTGTTTTTTTAACACTAGCCCCGTCTGTATGTAAGACTGGGGTAGTTTCATGTTCTAATTCCCCCAAGTAAATTTTATTTGCCATACGACCTTTTTCACTAGAGGACTGTTGGACTTCATCAATTAAGCCATATTCGCGTAAGGTTTTCTTGATAGAGAGTAGTTTTGACTTTGAACAGCCTAAAAGTGCCATCAGATTTGAATTGGAATAAATCAAGTAAATAGCCCCATCGTCATCAATCCAGCCCTTACTCAAAGACAGCTCCAACCTATCTTTTAAAACTGCGTAGGCTACCTTAACCTCCAGCTTCATATCCTTATAACGTTCACTCTCAAACAAAATTTTAGGGAGTTTATAATAACGCTCTGATGTCTGATACTGATCAGCGGTAATTCGTTTCATGATTGTCCCTCCAAGACTAATATTCCAACATTTCCAAATTCATCAAATCGGATTAAACCTAGTTGTTCCATTTCATTAATTAGCTGAGTTGCTCTCTCAATATCAACTCCCAAGATAGTCACGAGATGACACATCACGATTTGGCGTGATGATTGTTCCTTCTTTTTCATGAATTCCTCCTTAAAATAAAAAAACGAGAACACTTATTAAAATGTTCTCGCTGAAATATTATATTTTATGACGTATCTATTTTTTGTCTACGCAGTCGACATCCAAACAGACGTTCACATCAATGTACTTTTTTTGAACCTTTTTTATGTCAAAATCACTCTTTTCAATAAAGACAAAATGCTTGAAAAAGTGCTTAAAATAAAGGATTTTTACCCGTTGCTTCGTTGTAGCAACACTACGCACTCCACGTGTGGTGAGAGCCCCCCTCTATACTATAGAACGAAATCAAAGTTATAAAATTTAGAATTATACTGTGGAATGAAACTCTCCCAGACATGATGGTTGAGCGGGTTGTTTTTAATTAAAGACGACTATATATTCTTCGGACATTTCCGCGAAGGATTTATCTATTTCAACATATACTTCATTCAATTCTTCAGCAATGATACCTCTAAAGTAAGCATCTCTAAGTTCTGGTTTCTCCAACAACACCCATTTCAATTGTTTGTATGAGTATTTAGCAAATGCTACCCATTGAGGATAGTTTATTGCCATAGGATTTTTAGTAAAGTAAACCTTTCCAGCATTTACAGCTGTAGCCGCTGAATACCCAATGAATAACATAGTGCTCAGCTTAGGATGCTTTTCTCGATTTAATGAAAATGGAATCGAGTTCTTTATAGAATTACCTTCTTTAATCCTTTTAATGCCATAGCCTAATCTGATGATTACTTCAACTAGCATTGTTGGAATTGACATACTACAAAAATTAATGAAATCATAACCTTCGTAATACATTCCCTGCACAATTTCAGCAATTGTCTGTTCTTCTTCTCCGATACTTCCAAACTGGAGTAAGTTAAATAATGCCATCAAAGGCGCTGGTAAACCCATAGAAGTTGTAATGTCAGATTTGAAATGAATAATCTGCTTAGCAATTGCAGCAAAGATATCACTTTCTTTTCGGTCTGCATAGTTCTCCATAACCTGTGATACTATTTTGCCAGTTTTATCGATCGTCGTCATTTTACCGTTCAAAATATCATAGACCCCAAATATCAATCCAAGGATAGGGTCATGCCCTAGCGATAGCAATCTATGATAGTAAGCAGATAACCCGGTAACATATTCTGTCGTATGGCGATTATCTTGAGCATCAAATGATACTTTGCTTACTTTTGAATTAGCAAGTTTCTCCATTTCTTCCTCAGGGAATCTTTGATTGAACCAATCTCTTACATAATTGGAAAGTGGCCCACCTTTTAATCCTTCTTGTGTTTTTTGAGGAATTCCTATTAGCAGAATATCAACAACTGCTCCTAGCATACCTGCTGCGGCACAAATAGTAATATCTATTTTATCAAGCTTATGAATGTTATTGTAATCGGCGTTCAATGCACGCAGAGCAGCTTGACTCATTCTCAATTCTTCAAACGTAAAAAGGGATTCTAAATCTGTTGTTGAACCAACTTTCTGTTCAGCTTGATTGCACAATTCTTCCCACGTAGGAACAACCATAACCCTATTAGGTGTAGGATAAACTACTTTAGGCAAGTTCTCTGTAGCAATGCCTAATTCCTTCAGCATTGCTTCGCTTTCAGAAATGCAAGCTTCAGCAGACGCCATATCAGGTCTTTTAATCGAGCTTAATTCTTTTGACTGATAATTCAAAACATTATTAAATTGTTGTTCTACTTCAGTGTATTTGAATTTGCTCATGCCACCTTACCCAAATCATTTATTGCTTGCGTAAGAAGAATATTTAAACTCTGTAAATAATCAACATACTTATACTCATCTTTCATCAGTCTAAGAGAGCGTTTTGTAATGTACCCTCTGTAATGATGAAGAATCTGGTTAATCGCTTCTGTATCGCCATCACAAGCCCTTACAATCATTGGAAACGGAATTCTGGAATATTCTTTTCTCATTCTTCATTTTCCTCCTCCATAAACTTCTTGATTAAGTCTAGTCCACTGGTTCTATGTCGATAGACAGTAGAGCGGTTCAATTTCAGTAAATCCGCTATTTCTGAATCACTCATGTCCATAAAATAGAACAGCAGTAGGATTTCACGCTTCTTGTCTGGCAATTCTTTTAGTGCTTCACTCAATAAATCATTTTCGATACCAACAGAAATATCATTGAGCGTAAAAATTTGAAAATCAGATGAATAGCTGTCTGTCGTTGCAAACTGATTGACGAGATAATCGCCAATATCCGAAAAGGACACTTCACGCTTTGCCAGCCTTGAAAGATAAAGGAAATAATTCTTCCGCTCGTCGTCCATAGCTCGCATACAGATAAAATCAAACTGATGTTCAATTCTCTCTTGAAAAGAAGATGGTTTCATGTTTCTCACCCCCTTTCTTTGGAAAGGAAGTGAGCTTTGCTCTTTTATCTCCTTTCACTCTTACTCCCAATGTGAAAGGGCGATTTGTTGCATTAAGAATTGAAAAAACATTAAAAAATATCCAGAGATACAAAAAAAGCACATAGACAGATTGATTTCTCTGTTTATATGCTTTAATTATTCTTGTTATATGATGTATAAAACCACATCGATAGACGTATTTGTCTATTGCTGGTGGATAACTTTTTTTGATAACAACCTAGGAATCAGACTATATGTAATATATCTCATGGCGACGTTTATCTCCATTAAACCGCCATTTGAAAGTGAGATTTATATTTTTACAGCACGAATAGCATTTCCAAACAACGGTTTTTTTATTGAAGTTGAGTAGTGCTTTTAAGAATGTAATTTAATAGGAACTGAAAAACTATTTAACACGTTTTTCTATACCTGTTTCAAATTCAACAGGAACAGTAAAATGTATAGAGGTGGTCTATTATGCGTAAGAAAGAAGATAAATTCGATTTTAGAGCCTTTGGTTTAGCAATCAAAGAAGCTCGAATGAAGCGAGGTTTAACTCGTGAACAAGTGGGAGCATTGATTGAGATTGACCCACGTTACCTAACTAATATTGAAAATAAAGGGCAACACCCAAGCATACAAGTCCTCTATGACCTTGTATCATTACTTGATGTGTCCGTTGATGAGTTTTTCTTACCTCATAATGATCTGACGAAAAGTACCCGAAGATTACAGGTAGAAAAACTACTGGATAACTTCACAGATAAAGAACTATCGTTGATTGAAGCCTTAGCTAGTGGTATCAATGAATCAAGAAACATCAAAAACTAATCATTATAACAATACATAAAACAGAAAGAGCCGATAAAATGAGAATGCTAATCTCAGATTATCGGCTCTGCGTCTTTGCGTCTGGCTCTGTAATCACAGTTAACTTGAACTGCTTTATATCAACTAAATTTTCCTGTCTACATTTAGGACAATAGAGAGGAAAGTTCTTCAATTCAGTATCTTCCCTTATTTTCAAACGTGTTTTATTTCCACAGATGGGACACAGTACCCACTCACAGTTTATAATAATTATCTTCTCCTTTACATTTAATTCAAATCTGTATTAAAGAATATTTCATCTCGTTTCGTTTAACAAGAAGCCACATTTATATAACAATATAAAATGTGCTAAGTTATTTTATTGAACATATATCGTACTTTATCTATCCGACTATTTGGACGACGGGGCTGACAAACAGATTCACCAGTAGTAACATAGTACCCTTTTAACTCTGTTAAACAAACGCTACGTCCATTTGTAAAGAAAGTTAAATCATTACGATATTCTTGAATACACCGAGCAGGAATTTCTCCACTAAGAATGACCTCATTATTTTTCAGTTGAGTATTTACGATATTTGCACAATATTTGGGAGCATCGTTATATGCTCGTGAAAGATATTCTTGTGGTGCATAAATTTTAAAACTAAGATATGGCTCTAACAATTCTGTTCCAGCTTTTTTTAAAACTTGTTCCAATACAATAGGAGCAAGCATCCGAAAATCTGCTGGGGTACTAACAGGGCTATAGTATAAGCCATACTTAAAACAGATTTTACAGTCCGTCACATTCCAACCATACAATCCTTGTTCACAGCCATATCGTATCCCTTCCATAACTGCATTTTGAAACGATTGATTTAAGTATCCAAGAGAAACCGAGCTCTCATACTGTACTCCGCTCCCTAATGGAAGCGGTGCTACAGAAAGACCAATGGAAGCCCAGAAGGGATTCGGTGGCACTTCGATGTGAATGGTATACTCTGCTTTTTTTAACGGTCTTTCCATATAAATGACTGTAGGCTTTTTTATTTTTACCTCCACATGATACTTTTCTTGCAATAGAGCACAAGTCACTTCCATTTGTACTTTCCCTAAGAAAGAAAGTATGATTTCATGTGTCGTAGAATCCACATAATATTGTAGAAGCGGGTCACTGTCGGAGATTTCTAAAAGTGCATCAAGTAACATTTCCCTTTGTTGAGGTTTGCTCGGTTCAACAGTTGTTTGCAGCAGAGGGAGCGGATTTTCAATTCTCTCTCTCTGTGGCAATAGCTTTGTATCTCCAAGAACACTATTTAGCTTCAAAAACTCATTTTGCAAAATAACAATTTCCCCGGAATAAGCCTTATCAATTTTACATAATTCACCATTTATTGAAGTATACATTTCTGTAATTTTTATTTTTTCCTTTTCCGATATTCTAACCGAATCCCGCAAATGCAGGATTCCGCCATAAAGGCGTACATATGCAAGACGTTGTCTTTCTTCCGAATATTCAATTTTGAAGACATTTCCGCAAAGTTCAGACTTCTTTCTGTATGTTGATGAATAAAATTTATTCGTTATCACTTCTATAAGCTGCTCAATCCCTATGTTGCTTTTTGCGCTTCCATGATAAACAGGGTACAAGGAGCAATTCTGAAATCTTATGCTTTCCTCTTGTTCGAGTTCCAATGCTTCTAATGATTTACCGGACATATATTTCTCTAAAAGGTCATCGTTTCCCTCTATTACCGTATCCCATTGTTCAGATTCGGTAAAGTTCGTCACACACATATTAGGATACAGTTCTACCTTCTGTTTGATTACAATTTCGGCAGAAAGTTTCTCTTTAATATCCTGATAAACCGTTGATAAATCAATTCCATTTTGGTCAATCTTATTGATAAAAAAGATTGTGGGAATCCCCATTTTCCTAAGTGCATGAAATAATATACGAGTTTGTGCTTGTACGCCATCTTTTGCAGAAATCAGTAGAATTGCCCCATCTAAAACTGATAATGAACGATATACTTCTGCTAAGAAATCCATATGTCCTGGCGTGTCTATGATGTTCACCTTCGTATTTTCCCACTGAAAAGAGGTTATTCCTGTCTGAATTGTAATTCCTCTCTGACGTTCTAAAAGCGTATTATCCGTCCTCGTTGTACCTTTGTCCACGCTTCCTAATTCTGTAATCGCTCCACTGTTATATAATAAGCTTTCTGTTAAGGTAGTTTTTCCTGCATCAACATGAGCTAAAACTCCAATATTAATAATTTTCATGTGATTTTCCTCCATTCAAAAGCCCAAAAGGGCATAAAAATCCCAGTGATAAATACTCTTATCACTGGGATTTTTATGCATAACCATAGGCATACAAAGCATACAGATATTCTCCGGATACTTTAGAATCACATGATAAAGGTATTCTTAAACTGGGTACAAAAAACTAAGCCCTCCTAAAAAAGGACATCCAATTATTTGTTCCCACTATCAAATTGACAGTTTATTTAAGAATACCTTGCCGCATATTTATTAACTCCTTTTAAATAGATACTTAAATAATAGCACATAAGAGCATATTTGTAAAGGAATCTCCAATTTTTTATCAAAGAGAGTACGTGATTACAAAATAGCTGTAATAATGTACCAATATTTGTTATTCTATAATCTTCCAATTACTCCCGTTCTTTTCAAGTACCAAATCAAATTGAGATACCTGCGTTGCTTTGGTCTGCTGGTCGAGATACTTTACTGTCAGTGATACCGTGACTTGATTATCTTTACGATTGTAGATAGGATTCACGAGTTCTTGAAAAATATAATCTTTTCCGATAGATTTCAAAATACCATCATTCACATAGTAAGAAAGTTCCCCCTGCCGTATGATCCTACATAAAAACTAACCTTTTTATCCAATACTACAGCAAGATTTAAGCTCGAGTTCTCCTCTAATTTGTTATTTTTAATTTTCTTTTCGAACTCTTCTTTATCTTCAGTATTCCATTCATCTTCTAAAAGATATCTACATACATCTGCATCAGTATAAATCTCAAAAGCATCTTCGATATCATCTGATCTAAACGGTCGTATATTTAATCGCTTTGTGTTCAATATCATTTATCTTCTCCTGCTGTTTTCCCATTAATTTCTACATCTTAATTATACTAAAATTCTGCGCTATTATATCATACCCTCAAAGTCTTTTACCAATCACAAAAAGCCATATCAAATCTTTCAAAAGTACTTTGTTTTCCGCAATTAGTGCAGTTTGTTTTTGTTAAAAAAATTGTTGTCATTCTACTTTTCCTCTTCATCATTAATAAGTAAGCAACTTGCTCTCACTTATTATATTCGCAAGTCAAAATAAATTTTCGAATTTTTTTCAAAAAAAGTTAAGTTGTATTGTATCAATTTCAGAACTCACACTTCATTCGCTCATTCAGGCGATATTAGAGGTGGGTACGTTTCTATTCCCAAAAACTCCTTGTCAATGGAAATAAACACGTACCCACAGGGTAAATGGAAATAGAATTGAATAATTTCTAGCTATCACTTCTACTCCCTCCAAAAAATTACTCACTCTGATACTTCCCCACCCCAAGCTAAAAAGCCTTGTCTCTATGGCTTTTTAAGATGCTTTCGTTCAAAGGTTTCTAGGCTTTTACGAGCAGAGCAACACACTCCACGTGATGCGTTTGCGGGAAGAGGTCAACGGGTTGGACTTTTTTGAGTTTATAGCCTAGCTCTTCATAGCGCTTGATGTCACGCGCCATGGTAGCAACGTTACATGAGATGTAGGTAATTTTCTCTGGTTGCATGGCAACACTTGATGTGATAAAACTTTCGGTCAAGCCTTTTCTCGGGGGATCGACTAAGATAACATCGGGTTTGATACCTTTCTGACGCCACTCCTTCATGGCATCTTCTGCTGTTGCACAGATGTAGTTGGCATTTGTGATACCGTTACGCTTAGCATTTTCCTTAGCATCTTGAACAGCGGAAGCGACCACTTCAACTCCGTAAACTGCCTTTACCTTTTTGGCAAATGAAAGACCAATTGTCCCAATACCTGAGTAAGCATCAATCACCACGCTATCTGATGCCAAATCTGAAAAATCAATGGCTACTTGATAGAGTTGCTCAGCCATTTCGGTATTGACTTGATAAAAAGATTGAGCTGAAATAGCGTAACTATTTCCTAACATACTATCGGTGATAGTATCCTGACCATAAAGTGTTTTAAAGTCTTTTCCAAAAATCGCATTAGTATTTTTATCATTGATATTCTGAATGACTGACAATAAGTTAGGAAAGGCTTTCACTAACTGCTCAATGACTTGCTCAATACGGAAAATTTTAGGACGCGTCGTTACTAAGACCAACATGAGCTGCCCTGAATAATGGCCACGACGAACCACAATATTACGAATCAAGCCTGTCTGCTCCTTTTCATCGTAAGGCTTAAGGTCAAAACGACGCAACAAATCTCGTGTCGCTAAAATCAAGCGGTCAATTTCCTTGTCCTGAATATAGAAGTCTTCAATAGGGATCAAGTCATGCGAATTTTTACGGAAGAATCCTGTTTCCAACTGACCCTTAACACGACGCACAGGTACCGCAGCTTTATTACGATAAGCAAGAGGTGCTTTCATTCCTAACGTTTTAGGAATATCAATAGCTGAAATTCCTGCAATCTTATACAAACTATCTTTAACCTGCTTAGTTTTAAAGTCAAGCTGGGCACCATAGGTCAGATGCCCGAGATCTGCAATACCAGATCTCAAGTATGCCAAATCAACATTTTGATTACGATGCTCTGAATAAGACAAGTATTCCTCAACCTTACCGTACCCCATTTTCTTATTGAGCTTGAGAACTCGCATACGAATACGTTCCCCTGGAAGTGCATTGTCAATAAAAAAGACTAAACCATCAACCTTAGCTACTCCAGCTCCTTCATGGCTTAAATCAATAATATCAACCTCAACAATACTATTTTTAACTAACATTCTTCCCCCTTAGTTTTCTTCTACAAGAATCATTCACTGCTCTCTATTATAGCATATATAACTAAAATTTATGGTCCATCATAAAAAATAAAGATTATCCAAACAATTCCATAACTGATATCCTATTAATAATCACTTTTTAAGGAGGACGATATGCCAAATTTAACAATACATACCATTGAGACTGCACCCGATGAGGTTAAAGATACGCTAAGAACGGTTGAAAAAGATAACGGTGGCTATATTCCAAACTTAATTGGGCTACTAGCTAATGCCCCAACTGCCTTAGAAACTTATCGTACAGTAGGTGCAATCAATCGACGCAACTCTCTGACACCAACCGAGCGCGAGGTTGTTCAAATTACTGCCGCTGTAACTAACGGCTGTGCCTTCTGTGTAGCAGGGCACACAGCTTTTTCCATCAAGCAAATCCAAATGCCACCAAATCTTCTTGAAGCACTCCGCAATGCCACACCGATTGAAGATGATCAAAGATTAGATACCTTAGCAAAATTTACCATTGCTGTGATTAATACCAAAGGTGCTGTAGGAGATGAAGCTTATAAGGACTTCCTTGATGCAGGCTTTACAGATCAAAATGCCCTTGACGTCATTTTAGGTGTCAGTCTAGCCACTCTCTGCAACTATGCTAACAATTTAGCCCAAACACCAATCAATCCCGAGCTAGCAGCTTACGCTAAATAATGAAGGAGAAAACCTGCCTATGACTTATTTTTCAACCGAATTTATCACTTGGTTAGACCAACATGCAGATCAACTGGATCAGGAGTCAGGAGAACTCGCCAATCAATTACTCAAAAAAATTGCTCAGTTTAATGTGTTTAAAATCGGAGTTCCTAAAGAACTCGGTGGACTTGGTGGCGATAAAACAGATGTTATTGACCTTCTATCTGAGCTAGCTGAACATTCTCTCACAGCTGCTTTTATCTCCTGGGGGCATCGTACCTTCATTGAATATATTCTTGCCAGTCCCAATCCTTATCCACGTCAAACCTGGCTAAAAGACCTACTCGATGGAGACATCGCTGGGGGAACGGGTTTATCAAACGCTGTCAAATACCTGTCTAACATTGAGGAATTGAATGTCACCATTAGCCAAGAAGGAGATGATTTCTACCTTGATGGTCGCCTTCCTTGGGTTACTAACCTGCGTTCAGATCGTTTTCTAGCTGTTTTTGCGGCTGGCTTTAAGGATAATCGCAAGCCTTGGATTTTAGTCATCCCATCTACTGCTGAAGACCTCACCCGTTCGCCTGATTTAGAGTTTGTCTCCCTACAAGGTGCTAATACAGCTGCCCTTAGCTTCAACCATGTCAAACTAGATAAGAACTGGGTCTTGTCTGCAGATGCTCCTGATTACATTGCGCAAACACGACCAAGTTTTCTAGGTTTTCAATTTGGGCTAGCACTTGGTCTCGCTAAACGCTCACTATCAGAAGTCCAAAATAGTCTGAATAGCAACCGAAGCGTTCTAAAAAATGACTATCAAGCGACCCTAGCACAATTAGAAGCAATTCAAGGCGACCTATTCCAAGGGTTGAAACGTGACAATTACTTTATCCAACACCCTAAAGAACTCTTTCAACTACGTATTGATATCGTCGATGTTGTTGCAGCAAGCCTACTCCTAGAGCTACAAGCCAGCGGAGGACAAGGGTACTTTAAGCAATCGTCTTCCAGTTTTATCCGTCGTTGGAACGAAGGAGTCTTTTTACCAATTGTCACACCAAGCGCCGTGCAACTTCGCCATATCTTAGCTAAAGCGTAAAGTAAGTGAGACGGCTTATGACAGCATTCCTATCAAATGTTCCACTTGCCATAACCAGCCTAATGCTAACACTATTTAGTCTGGCTAATTTACTTAGTGACTTTCCTAAACTATCAGGTATAGTCTATCTTTTAGCCACACTGCTTCTAAGTCTCATCACTGGCCGACTTCTATTAACTGCAAAAACATTACTAACGGAATTTGAAAATCCTGTTGTTGCCTCTAGTTTTGCCAGCTTTTTTATGAGCCTCTTTGTGTTCATAACTACTCTACCTTTTGAACAAAGATTAAAGATAGGCTTATGGGGTTTAGTTCTTATCAGCTATCTGATTTATATCGTCTGGTTTAGTTATCACTTTATTCCCCAAAAAAATCTTGATCAGATTTATCCTAGTTGGTTTGTTCTCTATGTTGGTTTAGCGATTAGTATCCCCACTAGTCCTAGTAACACTTTAGAGTTGCTCCATTTGCCAATTTTAATGGTTTCCAGTCTAGCTTGGCTCATTCTATTTGTCACCATCACTTACAGGCAGATTAAAAATCCTCTGTCTCTAACAGAAAAACCTTTATTAGCCATATACGCGGCTCCTCTCTCCCTACTGTTAACAGCTTATCTAAAACTTTCCCCATCAGTAAATCATCCATTGATTTTAGGGGCGCTTCTGTTTTCTCAACTCCTCTATCTATTTGCACTAGTTATCTTTTTCAAACAAATAAGGAACATATTTTCCCCTATTTTTTCTGCTTTCAGTTTTCCTCTTGTTGGCAGCGTAGGCGCTTTGAAAGCAAGTCTTCCTCTCTTTAACTATCACCAAGCCATACTTATACTTTATACAGTAGAACTCCTTCTTGTCATTACTATCATTTGTTTCCTTACCTATAATGTTTTCAAGTTTTTTAGGCAAAAATCCCTAAAAATACTCCATACTTCTATAATAAATAAAAATAAATGAGATAATAAAAAACTCTAAACTTCGATTCACATAGAAGTTTAGAGTTTTTTATCTAACGAAATCCTAAGTCAGCTAATTCCTTTTGATAACTATCAAAATCAATCAACAGACCTTGACCTCCATAAATATCGTAAGCATCTACCCAATCACCATTTTCTGGAATTGTCGTCCGCTCGATTCCTTTTTGACCACTTGAAATAACAGAAAGACCATTTTGTACAATGAAAGAATAAGGAACATTCGTTGAGGTTAAGGCAAAAATCGTTCCCAAAGCTGTTGATCCTGTAAATAGTTTTGTTGGATTTTTTAACTGTGTCATAACAGCTTGCATGACTTGTTGTTGACGCTTCGTCCGACCAAAATCACCCTCATCATCTTTTCTAAAACGAGTATAATTCAGTAAAGTGCGTCCATCCATGTACTGTGTTCCAACTTTGATAGTTTGATTAGGAACTACACCATCCTTCATATTAAGATCATCAGGCACCTCGACCTTATCCACTTCTTCTCCATCTACAGTGGCAAATTGCGCATCAATTTTGACACCATTTGGAAATAAGGCATCAATAGCTTCTGCAAAGGTTTCAAAATCAACCATAGCATAATATTTAATATCAATATCAAAATTACGCTTTAAAGTTTCTCGTAGTAATTCTGCACCTTGGTTATCATTTTGTTCCCCAATATTAAAAGCCGTATTCAGTTTATTGTCAACAGTATAATCATCGGCACTGACACCTTCAATATTGACCAAGATATCTCGCATAAAGCTAACCATTTTTATCTTGCCATCTTTATTTCCAATATTAACAACCATAATGGTATCTGCTCTAGCATCTGTTGACTGCTCAGTCACTCGCTTATCAGTTCCCATAATTAAAATATTGGTACCATCACTGGTTTCTTCTCCATTAAAAACTTCAACAACCGCAGCCTTATGATTAGCTTCAGCTTCTTGTTGAGCATCATTTCTTCCTTTAAAAAAGAGAAAAATCATAATGGAAATGACGGTAAGAAGAAAAAGTAAGAAACCATAAAAGAAATGTTTTAATTTCTTTTTTTTCCCTGTCTTTTTAGGTGTTAGTCTTTTTTTAGCTTGTTTTTTAGGAGAAACAGGTCTTGAAGAAGGAGTGTCTTTAGAATGTGGTGGAATGACACTAGTTTCCTTGTATGGTGTAAGCTGAGGCGAGGCTTGAGTTTCAGAAATGGGCAATCCCTGTCTTTTTCTATTTAGATAGTCAAATTCCTCTTTTTCCCTAGGTGTCAAATAGCTGATATTAGCCAATAAATAGTTAAACCTAAGTCGTTCATGATGATTTAGATTGGACATTTCTCACTGGTCTTTCTTATTTTTACGTTTC
>NZ_JBNPOS010000038.1:0-16215 GCF_050315295.1 Streptococcus sp. SGI.013 | reverse complement strand
CATGTTAAGGATTGGGGTAAGACTGGTCTTAGAGCAATGGGAGTTAAAGCATGAACAACAACGATTTTTCAGAAGTCCTTAGAGATTTCATCAACACACTAAACATACCTCTGACTTGTAGGCTTGATTACTTGTCAGAGACGGAGAGCTTAGTCCTTTATCCGTTACCTGGTGGCAAGATTGAAAAAGAGTACATGAACGGCAAGCAAGATATTAGTCTTGTATTTGAAGTGGCAATCAAAACCACTGATCACCAAAAGACAAGCTCTATCCTGTGGGCTATCAACTATGCTCTTGCTGATTTCAACTTAGAGCTACCTAGTCAAAACAATTCATATCAATTCAGGGGCCTTGAAGTCTCACAGCCATTCCTTAATGACCGTGATGACCAAGGCTTTTATGTTTACATGCTGGATATTACAGCACGTTTAGAAACAAATGGAGGAAATTAAATGCCAAAAATGAAAAACGCCAAGCGTAAACACTATGTAGCGCCTTGGCTATCAACAGCACCAGCAACCGAGCCAGCAGCTGACGCTTGGAAATGGCTTGCTGACGGTGTCACTACCGCCGAGGTCGAAAGTGACGAAGAAACAGATGATGTAGCATACTACAACGGTGACGGCACGCCAGAAACTACCGTGGTATCTGTCAAATATGGCTATACCTTTGAGGGTGACTACATCAAGGAAGACGCAGCCCAGAAAATCATTGCTGATATGCGTTTCTTAACTGGAGACCAGCGTAAAGTGTGGTTCAAAGTTGTTGACCCTGATGGTAAGACACAGTATTCAGGAGTTGCCACTGTATCTGAAATTAAAATCGGAGGCGGTGAGGCGTCTGAATTTGAGGCTTTTGAATGCACGATCAGCTGGAACTCAGTACCTAAACAATCTGCTGTAGTCGGTGGATAAAGTAGCTTAGGGGAGTGAATGTACTCCCCTTTTTTTAATTTGATTAGTAGGAGAAAACAAATGGTAGTAATTAAAAAGCGTAGCAATGTCATTCCTGTGGAGTTTGATGGTTTTACCCTTGAATTTTTAGCCAATGACAAAAACATCCGCAACATGGAGGCGGTTGGTAAAAAGTTAAAAGTTGAAGGTCAGAAAGTAGCAGATACCGAAGATGAGAAAGCCTTTGACGCTTTGCAAACTATGGTGAAAGAGTCATGGGTTGACCTATTTGAAGAGGAGGCATACAACAAGGTTTACGCTTACTCTGATGAGTCTACAGTTGACACTATGGTCTACTTGCTGGAAACAATCTCAGGAGTTGTAAGCGAATGGGAAAAACGTAATAACGGTGACGCACTCAAGAAATATCTAGGTGACTGATATGCTGGACTTATCAAGGAAATTGACAGATGAGTTAGTCCTTGGTGATGATGTGTACCCAATGAATATAGCTTTTAACAAGGTTTTGAAAGTTATGGAGCTGATCAATGATGATGAGTTTGATGACATCTACAAGCCTTATATAGCTATTCAGATGTTTACTGATGTTGATTTTACAGAGGCTCTGACCCCTGAACAAGCAACAGCCATCTTTAAGCTAATTTTTGAAGAACACATCAGAATTATTCCAGCTAAAGAAACCGCCCCAGTGCTTGACCTAGCAGGCAATCCAATCAAGAGTAAGATACGCTCTAAAAGTCAATCAGAAGACGGCGAGCGCCTCTTTAGCTTGAAGTATGACGCTGAGTATATTTACTCATCATTCATGCAAGCCTACGGTATTGATTTGATTGACGCTCAGAACAACTTGCATTGGAAAAAATTCAACGCCTTACTAAATGGGCTACCTAGTGATACTAAGTTTGCTGAGGTGCTCAAAATACGCTCTTATAAGCCACAAAAAGGCGATAGTAAGAAGTATAAAGAGAGCATGAAACGGCTCAAGAAAGAGTATGCACTACCAAAAGATTTTGACTACTAATCAGGAAAGGAGAGAAAACTATGGCAGATGGTTCAGTTACTATCAAGGTTGACCTAGACGGTTCTAGTGCCCAGTCAGGGGTTGGAAAACTAAAGACCTTGTTAGGTGGACTAGAAAGAACAGGCTCAAAAGTTGGGTCTGTTTTTAAGTCGGTTCTAGGAGCTAACCTGATTAGTTCTGCTCTCACTACTGGTATAGGTGTTGTTACTGGTAATATCCAAAATCTCGCAAGAGAGGCTATGTCTGCTAGCGACGGTCTACAGAAATTTGAGTCTACTATGAGTTTTGGTGGATACGATAGTGCAACTATCAAGAAAGCTAGAGCTGATGTCAAAGAATATGCTGACCAAACTGTTTATGACATCAATGATGTAGCAAACACAACAGCTCAATTAGCCTCAAATGGTATTAAAAACTATACAGAACTGACACAAGCAGCAGGGAACTTGAACGCTGTAGCTGGTGGTAATGCAAATACTTTCAAAACAGTTGGTATGGTTATGACCCAGACAGCAGGGGCTGGAAAACTAACCACTGAAAACTGGAATCAACTTGCAGACGCTATCCCTGGTGCAAGCGGAAAGTTACAAGAGGCAATGCTAAAAAATGGAGCATATACTGGTAATTTTCGTGAGGCTATGGAAAAAGGTCAGATTACAGCGGAAGAATTTAACCAAGCTATTACTGACTTAGGTATGACAGATGTTGCAAAAGAGGCAGCTACTTCTACAGCAAAATTTGAGGGAGCGATAGGTAACTTACAGGCAACTATTGTCAGCGGTCTTCTAAATGTTGTAGATAAAGCCAAACCTAAACTGATTGAGCTTATCAATTCTGTAACTTCCTTTGCTGGCAAAATAGGTGACGCACTCGGTAATCTTGATATTGAGGGTATTATCTCAAAGGTTAGCAGCACTATCTCAAATGTGGTTTCTAAGGTTCAGACTTTCTGGACAGCTTTTTCCAATACAGGGGCAGTTACTGCTTTTGTTGGAGCTATCCAGAGTATCGCTGGTGCTTTAGGTCATGTATGGGATAGCTTGACTGCCTCAAGCGTTCTAAACACTTTAGCTAGTGTACTTGGAAATGTGGTCAAGTGGCTTTCACAGGCTGCAACGGTAGCGGCTAACTTTATCAGCTCACTACCTGCTGGAGCAATTCAAGCGATTGTAGGTGGCTTGGTCGGTTTAGTAGCAGGGTTCAAGGCTTTTAACTTTTTGAAGTCTTTTAACCCGTTCAACCTATTCAAGCAAAATGCCACAAGCGGTGTGAGTGGTGCCACATCAGTTGTTAGGTCAGCTAGCGCAAGCGTGGTCTCAATTATCCGTAGCCTTGGCCAAAGTGTAGCAACTGCCGCTAGAGGAATTGGACAGGGAATAGGTGCCGCTTTTCGTGGTATTGGTCAAGGCTTGGCTATGGTCAATCCTGCCACTATCGCAGCCTTGGCAGTACCTATCTTGGCACTTGGTGCAGCCTTTGCCCTAATGGGTATGCAAGGACAAGGGATAGCTACAATCCTACAAGGTGTGGGGAGTGTTATTGTCAGCGTTGGTACTGCTATAGGGACTATCCTCAATCTAGCACTACAAGGCTTGGCCCAGGCTTTGGTTATTGTAGCCCCTGTGTTACCTACCATTGCCTCAGCTTTTGCTATGCTATCTCCTGTGATTATAGCGGCAGGGGCAGCAATCAGTATGATTGTCAGCTCATTCAGTAGCCTTGCTCCAGTCATCACAGCACTAGGTACGGCATTGAGCCAAGTCATTACTGCTATCAGTTCTGGTATTGCCCAAATTGCTACGGCTGTGACCCCTATTGTAGCCATTATCTCTAACGCCTTTGTGCAGGTCGTGACAGTAGTTTCTAATGCTATTGTCCAAATCGTTCAGGCTTTAGCTCCATTTATTCCAGCTATTACCCAAATGGTTCAAGCGGTCGCTCCAGTATTGCAGTCATTGGTCGAGGCTTTCAACAATCTCATCAGTCAGATTAGCCCTATTATTGATAGTTTGACTCAACTACTCCAAACGTTTGGGGAACAGGTCAGCTCAATCTTAGAGAGTGCTGGTAGTGTGGTAGAGTCTTTTGGTTCTGCTATCCGCAATGTGCTTGATGGTGTGGCTGGCATTTTTGAGAGTATGGGTAATGCGGCCAAAAACGCAGGTCAAGGCGTTAAGTTGATGGCTCAAGGTATCAAGATGTTAGTTGATCTAAAACTAGGGGACTTGGTCGGAACCTTGGCGGCAGTTGCTACTGGTTTGACGGCTATTGCTGGCTCAGGTATTGCCTCAGCAGGACCAGGATTGCAACAGGCAGGAACTGGACTTAGACTAATTGCAACATCAGCACAAGTGGCAAGTGTGGCAATGCAAGCCTTACCTGCTGCCTTTAGTTCCCTGAGCTCAAGCATTGGAACTTTACCAAGTGCAATGACTACAGCTGGCTCTGCCATGATGTCTTTTGCAAGTGCAGTCATGACCTCTTTTGCAGGCTTGGCAGGGTCAACTGCTAGTATTTCTGCTTTGCAAGGTCGATTAACGGCATTGTCAGCCTCAATGATGATGGCTCAAGCTGGAGCCTCTGCAATGTCAGCAGGTTTCTCAGCAGTATCTGCTGTTATAGGTGCCCTTGGTGGCATACTTGGAACGGTACCAGCTAGATTTACAGCTATTACCACATCATCAATGATGGCACGGACATCAATCATGCAACTAGCTACATCAGCTCCTATGGTTGCCTCAGGTTTTGCAAACATTTCAAGTGCTGCAACATCAGCAATGACTCAGCTTAACTCTGCTGTACGCTCTGCCATGACTCAAGCAGTATCTACCATGCGTTCTAGTATGCAACAGATGGTATCTGTGGTAAGGCAGTCAGCAAGTCAAATGACGCAAGCAGGACAGCAAGCAGGGCGTGGCGTTTCAAATGGTGTGACAAATGGTATCCGTTCTGGTATTGGATCAGCTACGGCTGCAATGTCTGCCATGGTAAACGCAATCCGCTCAACAGCAATGGCTGGAGCTGGAGCCATGCGTGGTGTTGGTGCTATGATTGGGCAAGGCTTAGCTCAAGGTATGTATTCAGCTTTGGGAGCTGTAACAGCCGCAGCTAATGCTTTAGTAGCACAGGCTGAGAGAGCGGCACAGGCTAAAGCCAAAATTCATTCACCATCACGGCTATTCAGGGATAATGTAGGTCGATACATTGCCCAAGGTATCGCTGTAGGTATTGAAAAGAATACATCTGATGTGACTGATAGCCTTGCCTATGTCCAAAAAGAGATGTCAGCCTTTAAGTTTGGTGCTGAGGAGTTGCTTGGTTTAGGTAATAGCTCTCTGTCTAGTCAATTCAAGCTCAAATCCATCACAGAGCGTGCAGAAATGAGCCAAATTGAGATTATCAGAGACCAAGCAGACCAAGCGCTCACCAGAGCTCTTGAAGTTGCTGAGCAAGCCGTCAAGCGTCCTGTTAACATGGTTCTTGATGATGGTACTCTTGTTGCTAAGATTGGACAACCAATGACGAACTACCAAAATGACAAAATTAAGATTGATAACATGATGAGGGGGATTGTCTGATGAATAATGACACTATCACTATTAACGGATTTGACCTCTCTGAGGTTATCCGAATTATTGAAATTATCCGCCCTGTTGGAAATGAGCGTAGCATTGAAACCAATGACGCTCCACTCTTGGGAGTGAACTTGCAAGAAGTAAGGACAGGGGCTAAGTTTATCAAGGTCAAGTTTGCCATGCAAGAAAGAGATGGCATGACACTTGAACAAGCTAAACACATTTTGGCAGGGGTATTCAATACCTCTGAGGCTGTCAGAATTGTTATTTCTGATGAGCCTGATAAGTATTATATGGGACTTGTTACAGGTTCTGTGGACATGGATAATGTGACAAGGTGGTTCCAAAAGGGAGAATTTGAGTTCCTTATTCCTGATGGCGTGGCACATAGTACTACTTACCGTGTTTTTGATAATGGCACGGTATCAGCTGACAAGATTGTTTTTAACCTAATCAATGACGGCAACGTGCCAGCTTTCCCTGTGGTTACTGTCAAGAATAATGCTGAGAATGGCTACATTGGTTTAGTCAATACCAGCGGTGCTCTTGAGGTTGGTGACCGTGAGGAGGCTGATACTGTGCAAGCTAAACAGTCTGAGCTACTCTTTGACTACCGTGACAGTAAAATCACAAATGGTCTTAGTGCAGCTACTAAGAACGTGGCTATTTTGAATGACACCATGCAAAACCTCAGAGGAACTGTGGCAAGTGTGAACTGGCAAGGTCGCCCTCATTTGTTTTTGCAGAACCCAGGAGGCACGACTGGAAACAATGCAGGTAGTTTGACATGGAATATCCCAGCGGATAGCTCAGGGGCTACAGGCTCTCTGAATGATTACATCTGGTGGCGTCAGGTTTTTTGGCTTGGTGCCGCTAACCAATACGGCTTTATCAAGCTGACCGTCTCTGATGAGCAGGGGCGGTTTTTGTATGGAGTGGAAACCTTTAAGCGTTATAACGGTCTAGGCTGTGAGTATAACTTTATGGCTGCTGATGGTAAAGGTGGATACAACATGATTAAACAGTGGACTTTCACTGGAACTCACTTAGATAGCCAAAATCCATTTAATGAGCCTAGAGGTTGGTCAGACCTCAAGCGAAATGATGACAAGGTAACTGTCTTTTGGTGGGGGTCTTACAATACTTTTGTTATCCCTGAAATCAAGGGTAGAAAGTCAGCTAAAGTCCATGTAGCATTTGGGGCCTTGGGTAATAAGCCATTGGTAGCTAGGATGTACTTGGATAGTATTTTTTACCGCAAGGATTTTGTAGCAGTCACTAAAGACATACCTAACCGCTACCCTATCGGCTCAAATGTGGTGCTTAATAGCGAAAATGACACAGTTACTGTGGACGGCTTGGAGCGTATTGTGGACATTGTCCACGGCTCCACGTTTCTTACTATTCCACCTGGTAGGTCTACTCTTGAGGTCTATTCCTCAAGTTGGGTCAGGACAAAGCCCACGGTCAAGATAGAATTTGAAGAAAGGTACTTATAGCTTATGTTATTGACAATCCATGACGCAAGTTTGAGAAAAGTTGCTTTTATTGATAATGATAAACAGGCTACGTTGAATTATTTCAACGATAGCTGGACTAGGTACCTTGAAACAGGTTCTAGTACATTTGATTTCACAGTATTCAAAAAAGCCATCATTTCAGATGTGGGGCGTAAGCGTGCCTACAATTATCTGAATGAGAAAGCCTTTGTTTCATTTCAGTACAAGGGCAAGACTTATCTGCACACGATCCGCAAAATTGAGGAAAATGAGCAAGTTATCAAGTGTTATGGTATCAATCTGAACCTTGAGCTTATCAATGAGTATGCAAATCCATATAAAGCACCTAAGGCTATGACTTTCAAAGAATACTGTGACGCTATGGACTTGCTAAACTTTACATTCTTGAAAATTGGCGTCAATGAGGTTTCTACTCAGAAAATCTCTGCTGAGTGGGAAGGGACAGACACAAAGCTGAACCGTTTGCTCAGTCTAGCTAAGAAATTTGGTGCAGAAATCGAATTTGACACCCACCTCAACGCTGATAGCTCCATCAAGTCTTTTGTTGTCAATGTCTATCATGAGAATGATGACGATCATCAAGGAGTAGGGCGTGTCAGTCCTACTATTTTGAAGTATGGCAAAAACCTCAAGGCACTTACTAGGACAGTTGATAAAACTAATGTCTACAACATGATTAGACCAACTGGAAGAACTGAAGACGGTAAAACTGTCACTATCTCAGGTCTTGGTGCATGGTCTGTCAAAAACTCTAAAGGGGAACGTGAATTTTATCAGGCAGGAGAGGGGCTATATGCTCCTCTTTCTATGCAGATGTATCCAGCAGCCTTTACAAGTAGCACAATGGGTGACCAGTGGATAAGAAAGGATATGACTGTAGAGAGTTCAAATCCTGAGGTTATCCGCTCAACTGCTTACCGTGAACTTAAAAAGAACTGCTATCCAGCTGTTACTTACGAGGCTGAGGGTTTTGCTGACCTTGAAATAGGGGACACTGTCCAAGTTTATGATGACGGCTTTAGTCCTGTTCTATTGCTTGAAATGAGGGTATCTGAACAAACTATTAGCTTTACCAACCCTAAGAACAATAAGACAACCTTTTCAAATGCTAAGGCGCTTGAAAATCTCTTGTCTCAGGGTATCCAGGAGCGTCTGGATCGTATGATTGAAGACGCTAAGCCTTATACCGTAAAGGTGTCCACCAATAACGGTACAGCCTTTAAGAATGGGCAAGGACAATCAGTTGTGACACCTACCCTCATGAAAGGTAACAGAGTCATCAATAGTGGCTGGCGTTGGGTTGTCAATGGTGAGATTAAAGCAACTAGTCCTACATATATTGTCAAAGCTGCTGACATCAATCAGACTATGGTGCTGACAATCGCTGCATGGATTGATAATCAAGAAGTAGCCTCTGAACAAATCACTTTCCTAAATGCCTCTGACGGTCTAAAAGGTGATAAAGGAGACCCTGGGCGTGATGGTATTGCTGGTAAGAATGGTGTAGGCTTACAATCTACAGTCATTACCTATGCCTCATCTAGCTCAGGAACAAATGCCCCTAGCACAGGTTGGGCTAGTTCTGTTCCAACAGTCCCTCCTGGACAATATCTTTGGACTAAGACAGTCTGGAACTATTCGGACAGTACATCAGAGACAGGCTACTCAGTAGCTAGGATTGGCCAAGACGGAAATACTGGGCGTGATGGTATCGCTGGTAAAGACGGAGTTGGTATCCGAACAACTACAGTAGTCTATGCTGGCTCTACATCAGGCACTGTCCCACCTACAAGCGGTTGGTCTTCTCAAATCCCTAGCGTTTCCCCTGGTCAGTACCTTTGGACTAAAACCACATGGAGCTATACAGACAATACCAGCGAGACTGGTTTTTCTGTAGCTAAAATGGGTGAAACTGGTGCAAAGGGGGATAAAGGCGATACTGGCCCAAAGGGTGACCAGGGAGAGCGTGGGCTACAAGGTTTGCAAGGTCCAAAAGGAGATATGGGTATCCAAGGTGAGAAAGGAGCAGATGGAAAATCCAGCTATACGCATATTGCTTATGCCACAAATTCGACAGGTACACAGGGATTTAGCATATCTGACAGTACAAACAAAACGTATATGGGCATGTATGTTGACAATATTGAGGCTGACAGCACTACACCATCTAAGTACCACTGGACCTTAATCAAAGGAGCTGACGGCGCTCAAGGTGTACCTGGTGCCAAAGGCGCTGATGGTCGTACTCCATATCTGCATCTAGCTTATGCGACTAATGCCACTGGTACACAGGGTTTTAGTATCGCTGACAGCAACGGCAAGACTTATATCGGTCAATACACCGATTACACACAAAGTGACAGTACAGACCCATCAAGATACAAATGGTCATTAATTAAAGGAGATAAAGGCGACCGAGGAGCTACGGGTCCGCAAGGCTTACAGGGTATTCAAGGTCCCAAAGGTGACCAAGGTATCCCTGGAGCTAAGGGAGCAGATGGGAGAACCCAGTACACCCACATTGCCTATGCTGATACTTCCTCTGGTAGTGGTTTTAGCCAAACAGACCAATCCAAGGTCTATATCGGAATGTATCAAGATTTTACTGCCACAGATAGCACCAATCCTGCCAGTTATCGTTGGACCAAGTGGAAAGGTGATAAGGGAGATACAGGTGCTCAAGGTGTGCCAGGCCCTAAAGGTGCAGATGGTCGTACACCTTATGTCCACTTTGCTTACTCTGACAACGCAGACGGTACTGGTCTTACAACATCTGACAATGGTCAGCGGTATATCGGTCATTACTCGGACTATACGCAAGCCGATAGTACAGATAAGACCAAGTACAGCTGGGCGGATAGATGGGCGAAGATTGAGGTCGGAAATGAAAACTTAATGAGATGGACGGCAGTAAGTTCTGAAAATATGAGATTTTTTGGAAAATCCTCGTCCGCCACTCTGTCTGTAGAGCGAAAAGATGGAAAAGATGCGTACAGAATAGCTATTGCTAGCTCAGTAGCTGACCGAAATAATGGTGTATGGCTAAATTCTAATGAAAATCCTGACGGTCAAGGACCTACTTATAACTTATTTCCGAATCGTAGATATACTTTTACATTTTCAGTTTGGAGTTCAGTCTCTATCCCCTTCTCGTATAATTCTCTTGGGCATCATCAAGTAATCGGGAGCTATTCAGCTACTTGGAGTGGAACAGGAGATAGAGTCCATCAGCACCGAGATACTAGTTGGAGCGTTAGCTCCATTAAGCAAGGAGAGTGGCAAAGAGTTTCCTATTCGTTCATACCTATATCTCTTTGCTCATTTATGCCATATTTCTGGTATCTACCTGCAGGAATAGAAATTTACATAGCCGACATGATACTTAGTGATGGGAATGTTGAACTTCCTTGGAGGCCTTCCTACCTAGATTTAGAAAGCTCAATAAATACCAAAGCTGACCAAGTTCTAACCCAAGAACAGCTCAACGCCCTTAACGAGAAAGCAGGTATTATCCAAGCTGAATTAGAGGCTAAGGCTAGCGCTGATACGTTGGATAACTGGATTAAAGCCTATCAGGACTTTGTCAAAGCCAATGACACGGCTAGGGCACAGGCTGAAAAGGATTTGATTTCAGCTAGTCAACGTGTTTCCACGATTGCTAAAAACCTTGGAGAGCTTTCTGACCGCTGGAATTTCATTGATACCTACATGAGTTCATCAAATGAGGGACTGGTGATTGGTAAAAATGACGGTAGTTCAAGTATGATGTTCAATCCTAACGGCCGTATTTCCATGTTCTCAGCAGGTGTTGAGGTTATGTACATCAGTCAAGGTGTTATCCACATTGAAAACGGTATTTTCTCTAAGACTATTCAGATCGGACGGTTCAGAGAGGAGCAGTACCATCTCAACGCTGACATGAATGTCATTAGGTATGTAGGGTAGAAAGGAAATTTTGAAAGTATGGCAGTTTTTCGATACTCAGGGAACTGGCGAGGCTATCTTGAAGGTTCATCCTCAACGGTCAGCCAAGACATAGCTGGAAATAGCTCAGTCATTAAGGTTGATGTCTGGATAGGTATGGACGCTGGGTGGAGCATTCAGTTTGGAAATACTTACGGCAACACAGTCACGGTAACCTGTGACGGTCAATCTCAAACTATTGCCGTAGGTCCTCTATACCTCAATGGCTCCAAAAAGCATTTAGGCTCAGTACAGTTTAGAGTGGGTCACAATGCTGACGGAACAAAATCAGCAGGAATTAGCTTGAGTTCTAATATGAGCAATATTAGTTACTCAACTTTAAACTTTGGTAACGCCTCAGGGAGCTGGTCTCATGGATTGGCGACTATCCCACGTTCCAGCTCTGTAAGCGTCGGCTCTGGTGTTATTGGTAGTGCAGTTACTATCAATATCAATCGTCAAAGCTCTAGTTTTAAGCATACTGTCCGCTACCATTGGGGTAACAAATCAGGAACAATAGCAAGCAATGTAGATACTTCCACAACGTGGACTATCCCTCTTGATTTTGCTAATGACATTCCAAACTCTACGAGTGGCACAGGTACAATCTACGTCGATACCTACTCAGGTTCAACCAAGACAGGGACGCAGTCAACAACTTTGACAGCTAGTGTGCCAGCTAGTATGAAACCAACTTTTACAGGGATTACTTTAGCTGACCATAACACAGCTGCCCAATCCTTGATACCAGGTAATACTTTTATTCAGGTCATTTCTAATATCAAGGTCACTTTTAATGGTGGAGCAGGTTCCTACGGATCAACTATCACAGGCTATAAAGCAGAGATAGTCGGAAAAAATCAAACAACCAATGTGAATGGTGGCACTTTGGGAATTATGAACTACAACGGAACCATCACAGTCAGAGCTAGTGTCTCTGACAGTCGTGGTCGTTGGTCAGATACTAGAGATGTATCTGTGACTGTGCTTGAGTATTTTGCCCCAGCCCTTAGTTTTAGTGTTGCAAGAACAGGGTCAACCTCTAGTACCTTGACTGTCACAAGAAATGCTAGAGTAGCGCCTTTAACGGTTGGCGGTGCTCAAAAGAATACCATGACACTCTCTTTCAAAGTTGCTAGATTAGGAACTACAACCTACACGGCTGATACAGGCTCAGCAGCTGGTTCATGGACAAGTTTAGCAAGCCTTACCAACTCACAGGCTAACCTGTCAGGTACCTATGTAGCTAATCAGTCTTGGGTTGTCATTGGCACTCTTGCTGACAAATTTACTCAGACTGAGTTTGCTGTAAATGTGGCCACAGAAAGTGTGGTCTTTTCTTATGACAGGTCAGGGGTTGGTATCAACAAAATTAGGGAACGTGGGGCACTTGATGTTAAGGGTGACATCTATGCGAATGATAAGCAGATACAGCAACATCAGTTGACAAGCAATGATGGATATATTATCAATGACTACTATACTGATTTTGACACTAACATAAAGACTGGAATATATCATAAAGGAGTGCAAAATAATACAGCTACTCCTAACGCTCCGTCCGCAGTATGGGGAATTTTACAAGTATATTCAGCAAATAACGGCTCCCAAATTCTTCAAATCTATACAGAACGTGATTCTCCTAGGAGGACTTTTGTGCGTTTGAGAAGTAATTCGACATGGTATGGATGGGAAGAATATGCAAAAGCTAATCATCCAATGCTACAAGAGAAACCGCTGCGGACTGTTACACAAGGTATGCCGTACGGTCTAAACGCCACAATAACAAGGAAAGACAATCTAGTAACAATCACACTTAACAGACGAATTACAAATATTGATGTATTTGAATATCGTGAGATGTTAGAAACTATCCCCAGTGGATATAGACCAACCGCAGAAGTACACATGGTTATTGTGCCAAATTCAAGATCATTTACAAAATCTCCATCTGTATTGCATTTTTCATCTGATGGAAAAATTAGATTTACAAATGGAACTAGTGGACAACATGTGTACACTGGCACTCTAACCTATGTCACTAATGATCCTTATCCATAAAAGAAAGGAAATACCATGAAATTTGAATATGGTTCAAAATCACAAGAATATGACGCTAGTGGTACAGCGTCCGCCACCAAGGTCATGCTAGTCAATTCAGATGGTGCTAGCGTGCCTATTTTTTTACCTCCTGACAAGATTGACCTATCTAATACGGAGCTCCTTGAGTTAGCTCTGGAAGTCATTTATCAGGAAAATTTTCCTATGCGTGCTGAAAATGAGAAGTTCAATGAGATTGGCGAAAAAATCGCTAAGTATGATGAGCTGATTGAGAAGTCTCAAAAGGCCATCAAAGACCTTGAACAAGCCACAGAGGAGGCAAGGCTGGGGACTGTTAAGAATGAGCAGGCGGTCAACAGGGCTGTATCTGAATTGACAGAACTTGTTATGGGTGTTCTTGCTAATATTTCTCCAGTTGAAGAAGTAGAGGAGGGAACACATGAAGAACTTACTGAGTAACCTAATTTTGGGTACTGCTTTAATCAAGAAAGGAACTTTTACAATGAAATTCACTAAAAAACATCAAATTGTCAAATCTTGGGTAGCTCTTGTAGTTGCTGGAACTTACACTGTTGATCAAGTGCCGAAACTTTTCAACCTACGAGAAGTAGTCGTTGAGGTACTATCAGAACAAGCCGCTGAACCAAAGGAGGAGTAACATTTGAGACCTGAATACCAAATGCTGATTACCATTGGGGGTTTTGTCATCACGGTATATGGTTTCTATAATGTGTTGAAAGCTAAGAGTATTGAACAAGCTACAAAGGTCAATACTCTTGAGCTTAAAATCTCTTTCTTAGAGCAAACCATCAAAGACCATACACGTCGACTAGATGACCATGATAAACAAAATCAGGCTCTTGTTGCCATGACCGAACAGATGAAGAACTTGACAGAGGATGTCAGAGAGCTAAAGACCATGATCAAAGAAAGGAATTGAAGTGATGAAGATTAACTGGAAACTACGCTTTAAGAATAAAGCTACTCTAGCTGCAATCATTGCCACAGCAATCTTGCTAGCTCAACAGCTAGGATTGAAATTGCCTGATAACATCAATGATGTAGCCAACACAGCTCTTACCTTGCTTGTATTGCTTGGGGTCGTATCTGACCCTACCACATCAGGTCTGTCTGATAGTGAACAAGCTATGAACTACAACGATCCAAAATAGGAGGCATAGCATGAGGAAATTGGGAAAAATTATCTTGATAATTCTTGGGGCACTATCATTAGTGCCTCTTTCTTTTTTGCTCCTCATGCTTTCCCCTTTTATTCAAATTTTTCTAAAGGAGGAAGACAATGGCAGTAAATATTGAGGCAGCTATTGCCTGGATGTCGGCACGAGTGGGCAAGGTTACCTACTCCATGGACTACCGAAACGGCCCAGGGTCTTACGATTGCTCTAGCTCTGTCTACTACGCTCTGATGAGCGCAGGAGCTATCTCGGCAGGTTGGGCGGTCAATACTGAATATGAGCATGATTGGCTCATCAAGAATGGCTACAAGTTGATTGCTGAAAATCAGGACTGGGACGCTAAGCGTGGGGATATTTTTATCTGGGGCCGTCGTGGACAGTCTAGCGGCGCTGGTGGTCATACTGGTATTTTTGTAGATCCAGATAATATCATCCACTGTAACTATGCAAACAACAGCATTACCATCAACAACTACAATCAAACAGCGGCAGCTAGTGGTTGGATGTATTGCTATGTTTACCGCTTAGCTAACCAAAGTACGCCCTCAACATCAGGAAAAACCCTTGATACATTGGTTAAAGAGACTCTTGCTGGAAAATACGGAAACGGAGATCAGCGGAAAGCAGCTCTTGGTAATCAATATGAGGCTGTCATGGCAGTCATCAATGGCAAAGCTACGGCACCTAAAAAGACTATTGACCAACTGGCTCAAGAAGTGATCCAGGGGAAACATGGCAACGGTGAAGACCGTAAAAAATCCCTTGGTCCTGACTATGACGCAGTCCAAAAACGTGTAACCGAAATCCTGAAAGGTAGCACATCAGGAAACACCCCTAAAACGCCCTCAGACGCTCCAAAAAGCGAGGTGGTAAATTCCTCCACTGAGACTAAAACGGAAGAAACTGAGGCAACTGGTAAAGTGACAGAGCCAAAAATTGTCAAAGAGGCAGGTGACTTGTCCTTTAACGGTGCAATCCTGAAAAAATCTGTCCTTGATGTTATCCTTGCTAAGTGTAAGGAACACAATATCCTACCTAGTTACGCTATCACCGTTCTACACTTTGAGGGGCTTTGGGGCACCTCAGCCGTAGGTAAAGCAGATAACAACTGGGGAGGCATGACATGGACTGGCAAAGGAGAGCGTCCAAGTGGTGTGACTGTCACCCAAGGAACAGCAAGACCAGCTAATGAGGGTGGACATTATATGCACTATGCCTCTGTAGATGACTTTCTTACAGATTGGTTCTACCTGCTACGTTCAGGAGGTAGCTACAAGGTTTCAGGAGCCAAAACCTTTAGCGAGGCTATCAAAGGCATGTTTAAGACAGGCGGTGCAGTCTATGACTACGCTGCTACAGGCTATGATAATTACCTGGTAGGTATGTCAAGCCGTCTGAAAGCCATTGAGGCTGAAAATGGATCACTAGCCAAGTATGATACTGCTACCGTCACAGATGTCGGTAGCACAGACAAGATCGAGGTCAACATTGAGGGGATTGAAATTTCTATCAATGGAGTAACCTACACACTTTCAAAAAAACCAGTTTAAGATAAGACACAGAAAGCCCTTAGGTGTAACAACCTAGGGGCTTTTTTTCGTACTCAAGATACAGTAGGAAACAGTAGAATACAGTAAAAATACAGATTTTTAGATATTATTTCCAGTTTTAATTCAAAAAAAACAGACTTTTTGCGAATAAATAAGTAGGAGGTAATAAACTATGTTACATTATGACGAATTAAAACAGGCGATAGATGGAGGATATATTACAGGCAACAAGGTCAACATTGTCAGAAAAGAGGGTAAGGTCTTTGATTTTGTCCTACCTGATGAGCCTGTCAGACCTTGGGAGGTAGTAACCTCTGAAAGTGTGGCAGATATATTGAACGAGTTAAGACAACAAGAAGACCTCTGATTTTTCAGAGGCTTTTATCAATTCCCCTGTTTTATTGCTAAGTATTTT
>NZ_JBNPOS010000037.1:0-16281 GCF_050315295.1 Streptococcus sp. SGI.013 | reverse complement strand
GTACTTGATGGATTGTCAACACTTTTTTTCATTTTTTTATACCTCTATTGAATTTAGGAAAAGAAGACGACAACAACTTAGGGACATTTGATTTAAACATCAAAAAAGAGAAGACCGTCGGGTCTCCCCTTTCTTAATATTTTATCTGCCATGGCTAACAAAGATTCCCTATTTTAGAAATAGAGATAAAAACTGACATCTATTTCATATTTACATCAACTCAATTTTTCGTACAGTGGAGTAAGATAGTTTTCTTCCCCCCATTTACGACGATTTAAACCTTTATAAGCACAATCTAACAAAATTCTAGCAAAATCATTTACTAATTGTTCATCCTCATCTGAAATATTTATAGCAGAAAACTTTTTACGTAAAAATTTATAATCACGGCCTAACACATCATAAAATCTATTAGATTTGATAATATTTTCAAATGCATCTAAATTAGTCAATAAACCTAAATGAAATGCTGCCACAGAAAATGTCTCTGAGAACTTTTGTGCACAAACACTCCTAAACTCTATCGTTCCTCTCGTCGTCAAATCCTGATACTGATAACTTCTATGATACTCTAAATCATTTATCATAGGAAAAATAACCTGAGTTTCTCCTTGTAAGTTATACGCTGTTATTGAAGTACATGACATGTAGTCCTTTACCTTTACTGGAGGAAAATAATAAATTTCTCCTTTCCTTTGAACAGTAAAAAGAGCACTATTTGATAAATAATCAAAAAAATCTTCCTCAGATTGAAATTCTCTTGAATTTACCCCAACATTTTCTTCAAACAAGCCATGCATTGATTTTTCCCAAAATACATCTCGTGAAATAGAGGTATTCCAACTTGAGTCTTTAAAGCGAGAATTCGCAAACAAATAAGCTTTGACGGGTTCAATCGCATTAAATAAATTGATGACTCTGATATAGTTACTTCTTGATACATCTAATTGTACTTGATTCCCACAAATAAAAGCACCATATTGAGGATAGTGATGACATTGTTTGTATCCCTCTTTTTCTGATAAGGCAAGATAAGACATTAGCATTCTGTAACGGTCGGTTTTTACAGGACTGTTGTCATTTTTATCCCAATTGGGATTTACACCTATTCCTACAATCTCATGATCATAGCGATCAAGATATGACTGAATAACGGATAAATATCGTTGAAACCTCATATCAACTTCTTGAATATGTTCAACTTTTCCAAAAGCTATTTCAATTGTTGTATAGGATACTTCAAATAATATCCTATCCTCATTTACTTTTGAAAATAATTGAATAGGAAACTTATCATCATCATATTTTTCTATCTCAAAACCTAAATCACTGATCAAATGGATGAATAAAGACTTGCAAACCTCAATATTAGTAGCTTCTTGTTTCTTACTTACAATGGGAAATTCTAATTCAACACCAATAAATAAAGTGGGATCTTCCTTCAGAGAGTTTAAGTAACGTTCCTTTAAAAATTCTACTGCATATTTTTTTTCCATAAGTCATTATAGCAAATTTTATAAGAAATTAAAAACGCCTGCTTACGAAAAGATTCAAAACTTAAACCATTTCGTAAACAAGCGTTACTATTAACAATATGATGAGTGTTACCGCTGAGATATTCTCAGCGGCAGACCAGAGCTAGACTAAGGGTTTAAACCCCATCATCATAACACTCAACAAAATTGATGAATTAAACCAACTCGATGATTGCCATTGGAGCTGCATCACCACGACGTGGTTCAGTTTTTAGGATACGAGTGTATCCACCGTTACGTTCTGCATAACGAGGTGCGATTTCTGAGAAAAGTTTTTGAAGCGCAGTAGTTGATGTGTACTTATCTGTTGCTTCGTCGTAGTTCTCAGATGCAATTTCGTTACGAACAAATGCTGCTGCTTGGCGACGTGCATGAAGATCACCACGTTTACCAAGAGTAATCATTTTTTCAACTGTTTTGCGGATTTCTTTTGCACGAGCTTCAGTTGTTACGATTGATTCATTGATCAAAAGATCAGTAGTCAAATCACGAAGCATTGCTTTACGTTGTGAGCTAGTGCGTCCTAGTTTACGGTAAGCCATTTTGTCCTCCTATATTATTTATCGTTTTTAAGCCCTAAACCAAGGTCTGATAGTTTTACTTTAACTTCTTCTAGACTCTTACGGCCAAGGTTTCTTACTTTCATCATTTCAGGCTCTGTTTTCTCTGTTAAATCAAGCACTGTATTAATACCTGCTCGTTTTAAACAGTTATATGAGCGTACAGACAAATCAAGTTCCTCAATGGTGCGATCCAATACTTTATCATCTGACACTTTTTCTGTTTCTTTCATAACATCCGTTACCATGGCAACTTCTGTTAAATCAGTAAATAGATTTAAGTGTTCAATCAAGACACGTGCTGATAAACCTAGCGCATCCTCAGGAATGATTGTTCCATTTGTCATGATTTCAATTGTTAATTTATCAAAACCATCATTGCTACCTACACGAGCAGGTTCAACTTGATAATTAACTTTCTTAACTGGCGTATAGATTGAATCTACTGCCAATGTCCCTACTGGTGCATCATCTTTTTTATTTTCTTCGGCAGGAATATAACCGCGATTTTTATTTACTGTCAATTGCATTTGGACACTGTGGCCTTCAGCAATTGTAAAAAGATAATGATCAGGGTTAACAATTTCGATATCACTATCTGTCAAGATATCTCCAGCAGTTACTGCTGTCGGTCCTTGAACATCCAGTTCAATAATCTTTTCGTCTTCGACGTAAGATTTTACAGCAAGCCCTTTCACATTAAGGATAATTTGCATCACATCTTCGCGGACACCTGGTACAGTATCAAATTCGTGGAGTACTCCATCAATTTTAATTGATGTTACAGCCGCACCTGGAAGGGAGGACAATAGTACACGACGAAGTGAATTACCTAAAGTCGTACCGTACCCACGCTCAAGAGGTTCGATTACAAACTTGCCATAATCTTTATTTTCATCAATTTTTGTTATTATTGGTTTTTCAAACTCAATCATTTATATACTCCCTCTTAAACGAAAAGTTGTGTAATCTATTATTACTGATTATACACGACGACGTTTTGGAGGACGAGCACCATTATGTGGTACAGGAGTCACATCACGGATTGCCGTTACTTCAAGACCAGCAGCAGCAAGAGCACGAATAGCTGACTCACGACCTGAACCAGGACCTTTTACAGTTACTTCAACTGTTTTAAGACCATGTTCTTGTGCAGATTTAGCAGCAGCCTCTGATGCCATTTGTGCTGCAAATGGTGTAGATTTTTTAGAACCTTTAAAACCAAGAGCACCTGCAGATGACCAAGCAAGAGCGTTACCATGCACATCAGTAATCATAACAATAGTGTTATTAAAAGTTGCGTGAATATGAGCAATACCAGATTCGATATTCTTTTTCACACGACGTTTACGTGTTGGTTTAGCCAATTTTTTTACCTCCTTATTTTAATTATTTTTTCTTACCTGCAATCGCAACAGCTTTACCTTTACGAGTGCGAGCATTGTTTTTAGTATTTTGTCCACGGACAGGAAGTCCACGACGATGACGGATTCCACGATATGAACCGATTTCCATCAAACGTTTAATGTTTAAGTTAACCTCACGACGAAGATCACCTTCAACTTTGATTGCATCTACTTCACGACGGATAGCATCTTCTTGATCAGATGTTAAATCTTTAACACGGATATCTTCTGAAACGCCTGCAGCTGCTAAGATTTTTTTAGATGTTGCAAGTCCGATACCGTACACATAAGTCAATGAAATTACTACGCGTTTATCATTTGGAATATCAACTCCAGCAATACGTGCCATTTTTTCTCCTTTCTACTCTCTTATCCTTGACGTTGTTTGTGTTTTGGATTTGTTGGACAAATAACCATAACACGACCGTTACGACGAATAACTTTGCAGTATTCGCAAATTGGTTTAACCGATGGTCTTACCTTCATGTTTTAATCCCTCCAATTATTTCGATTATTTAAAGCGGTATGTGATGCGTCCACGTGTCAAATCATACGGACTCAACTCAACTGTAACGCGGTCACCTACCAAAATACGAATGTAATTTTTGCGGATTTTCCCTGATACGGTTGCTAGAATCTGATGCCCATTTTCTAATTCAACAGTAAACATGGCATTAGGCATGGTTTCCACAACCTTACCTTCAATTTCAATCACATCTTCTTTTGCCACGCAAAAGTACCCCCTAAATTTCGATTTGATTTCCTCTGGTGACAGAGGTAACAATTATAAGTCAGACTAAACTAGTATATCATGAGTCTTGTCTTTATGCAAGCAGGAACTCGCTATTATTTTAAACCAGATAAAGCTTTTTCAATGTCTGAGAAAACAGCAGTAATTTCTTGGTCTCCCTCGATATCATGCACTAAACCTTTAGCACGATAATGTTCAATAATGGGTTGTCCTTGAGCAATATTAACCTCTAAACGACGTTTTACAGATTCTGGTTTATCATCTTCACGTTGATAAAAATCAGCTTCATTGTAACCTTCTGCTGGTGGATTAAATACTTTATGGAAAGTTTCTCCTGTCTCACGATGAATGATTCGTCCGCTTAAGCGCTCCACTAATTTACTTGAATCAATATCGATATTAATAACACCTTGTAAAATAATACCTAACTTAGCTAGAGTTTCATCTAAGGCATGTGCTTGCTCAATAGTACGTGGATAGCCATCTAAAAGGAAGCCTTTTTCTTTGATGTCAGCTTGCTCTAAGCGCTCTCTAACAATACCATTTGTTACTTCATCAGGAACTAGATCCCCTTTATCGATAAAACCTTTAGCTAAAATTCCCATTTCAGTTTGATTCGCCATTGCTGCACGGAACATATCCCCAGTTGAAATGTGAATCACACCAAATTCTTCAACAATTTTTGCTGCTTGAGTTCCTTTACCTGCTCCTGGTAAACCCATGATTAAAAGATTCATGTTGTCTCTCCTTATTTTGTTTTTAAATAAATTTATCAGCTATCGATAAATTTATTTAAAAACAAAATAGAAGGTTGACAAGGTCAACCTATATTCTATTCTGTTACATTCATAAATCCAACATACTTTCTCTTAAGAAGATACCCTTCCAATTGTTTCATACCCTCAATACCTGTTGAAATCAAGATTAATAAACTTGTTCCTCCTAATCCAAGAATCGAAGGCAAATCAAACATATATTGAGCGATAATTGGAACTAGGGCAATAAAGGCCAGGAAAAGTGATCCGATAGTTGCTAATTTCTTCAATAAAGAGGATAAGAATTTTTCTGTTTCTTGTCCTGGACGAACACTGTGAATATAAGAGCCATTTTTTTGTAAGTTCTCTGCAGTCTTTTCAGGATTAACCTGTACAAATGTATAAAAGAACGAGAATAACACAATCAAAGCTGCATAAACAAGCATTCCACTAATCGTTTGATATGAGAAAAAGTTTTGCAAACTATCTAACCACGGAATATCTTTATTTCCGTTTCTAAAAAACTGCAAAATTGAAATAGGAGCAGTTGTTATAGAACTGGCAAAAATAACTGGAATAACCCCTGCAGGGTTTACTTTAAGAGGTAAGTACGAACTCGTCGGAGCTCCTTGAACTAATTTAGTATATTGAATTGGAATTTTATATTCTGCTTGTTGAACAAATGTTGTAAAGAAAATGATCAGCAGAATAGAGAGAATTAAAATCCCGACAAAAATATAGGAGTTGTTTAATTCACTTGGGCGAATATTCACAAATTTATCTTGATATATTTGTGAAATCATACTTGGAATTGATGAGATTATCCCCGAGAAGATAATCATTGATACACCATTTCCAAACCCTTTATCTGTAATCTGTTCTCCCAACCAAGTGACAATAACACTTCCTGTTGTTAATATCGAACCAATCAACAGATAAGTTCTTATATTAGGAGTTGAAACAAGTGATGTACTAGACAAGGCATTAAACCCTGCTGTAATAGTAATAGATTGAATCATTGCTAATACTAAAGAAATATATCTTGTCGCTTGGTTTAATTTTCGTCTCCCGACTTCACCCTGTTTGCTCCACTCAACAAACTTAGGTAAAATGTCCATTTGCAATAACTGCACAATGATAGAAGCCGTAATATATGGACTCACTCCCATTGAAAAAACAGAAAAGTTGCTCATGGCATTTCCACTAACTAAGTTCAACATATTCAAGAAAGGTAGATCACTCAATTGTTCCAAGCTTTTAGCATTGATGCCAGGTACTGTAATATGTGTACCTAATCGAAATACAAAAATGATAAAAATAGTAAATAGAATCTTAGATCTCACATTTTTTATCTTTAATGCATCTTTTAGTAATTTAAAGAACATAATGAGTTACTCCTCATTAGATAGTTTCTACAGAACCACCTTTTGCAGTAATTGCCGCTTCTGCTGATTTAGAGAATTTAGCTGCTTTAACAGTCAATTTCTTAGTCAATTCACCGTTACCCAAGATTTTTACACCTGATTTTTCAGCTTTAACAATTCCAGCTTCAATAAGTGCTGCCGGAGTTACTTCTGCACCATCTTCAAAAACATTTAATTGATCAAGATTTACAAGTGCATACTCTTTAGCATTGATGTTAGTAAATCCGCGTTTTGGAAGACGACGGAACAATGGTGTTTGACCACCTTCAAAACCTGGACGAACTCCGCCACCTGAACGAGCTTTTTGACCTTTTTGACCGCGACCTGAAGTCTTACCGTTACCTGATGATGTACCACGACCAACGCGGTTGCGAACTTTACGTGAACCTTCTGCAGGTTTTAATTCATGAAGTTTCATTATTCTATTTTCTCCTTATTTGTAAAATGCTAGCGCCTTTGAGCTGGGTAAGGACTCGAACTCAAAAACTCGCCTATACTCAAAATTACTTTTAAGTCGCAAAGAAACTCTTTGCGACTTAAAATTTCTTATTTAACGTCTTCAACAGTTACCAAGTGTGAAATAGCATTAACCATACCAAGAATAGCTGGGTTAGCTTCTTTTACAACTGAACTGTTTAATTTACCAAGTCCAAGAGCAACAACTGTTTTACGTTGTTCTGGTTTGCGTCCGATTGGAGACTTAGTCAAAGTAATTTTAATTTGAGCCATGTTAATCTCCTTTCTTATGCTAAGTCAGAAACTGAGATGCCACGTAAAGCAGCAACTTCTTCTGCACGTTTAAGTTGTTTCAAACCTTCAACAGTTGCACGAACAATATTGATTGGAGTGTTTGAACCAAGTGATTTTGAAGTAATGTCATGTACACCAGCCAATTCGATGACCGCACGAACAGCACCACCAGCTGCAACTCCAGCCCCTTCCACAGCAGGTTTCAACAATACTTTTGCCCCACCAAATTCTGAACGAACTTCATGAGGAATTGTTGTACCAACCATAGGAACTTCAATCATGTTCTTCTTAGCAGCTTCAACTGCTTTACGAATAGCTTCAGGTACTTCTTGAGCTTTACCAGTACCGAAACCAACGCGACCGTTACGATCTCCAACAACCACTAAAGCTGCAAAACGAAGACGACGTCCACCTTTAACAACTTTAGTAACACGGTTGATGGCAACAACGCGTTCTTCAATTTCAACTGCATTATCTTTAAATGCCATTTTTCAGTGTCCTCCCTATTAGAATTTCAATCCGTTTTCACGAGCTGAGTCAGCCAAAGCTTTAACACGTCCGTGATAGAGATATCCACCGCGGTCAAACACCACTTCAGAAATACCTTTAGCTACTGCGCGTTCAGCAACAAGTTTACCAACAACAACGGCTTGTTCTGTTTTAGTTCCTTTTGAAACTTCTTTGTCAAGAGTTGAAGCACTTGCGAGCGTTACACCCGCTACGTCATCAATCACTTGAGCGTAGATGCCTGTATTAGAACGGAAAATGTTCAAACGTGGGCGATCAGCAGTTCCAGAGAGTTTACCGCGAACGCGACGGTGGCGTTTTTGGCGGATTTTATTTTTATCTGGTTTCGAAATCACAATTTTCACCTCTTAAAATTTAATCAATTGTCTCAATGACAAGTTGTAAATTTTAGTTGAGTGAGTGAAGATGGGGAGCACCCAATCTTCCACTATACAACTATTATTTACCTGTTTTACCTTCTTTACGGCGAACAAATTCACCAACGTAACGAATACCTTTACCTTTGTATGGCTCTGGTGAACGAAGGCTACGGATATAAGCTGCTGTTTGACCAACAACTTCTTTGTTGATTCCCTCAACAACGATTGAAGTAGGGTTAGCTACTGTGAAAGTGATACCTTTTGGAGCTTCCACTTCATCTTGGTGAGATTTACCAACTGAAAGTACAAGTTTTGTACCTTGAAGTTGAGCACGGTATCCGACCCCGCGCATCTCAAGTTCTTTTTTGAAACCTTCAGAAACACCAACAACCATGTTATTCAAGTTAGCACGTGATGTTCCGTGGATTGTTTTCATTTCTTTTGAGTCATTTGGACGGTGAAGTGTTACTTCAGTCCCTTCAACTTTGATTTCAATATTTTTATTAAACTCACGAGTGAGTTCGCCTTTAGGTCCTTTTACAGTAACAACGTTGTCATTGTTTGTAATTTCAACACCAGCAGGCAAGTTGATAATTTTATTACCAATACGTGACATAGTAGTTATATTCTCCTGTTAAATTGTCAGGCCACAATTTTGTGACGAGTTTTCACGGGAACTCATAAATAGATAGAACTTTCGCTCTGTCAATTATAAGTCAGATGTAATAGCAGTCTCTTACGAGATTACCATACGTAAGCCAATACTTCTCCACCAACGTTCTTTTGACGTGCTTCTTTATCTGTCAAAAGACCTTCTGATGTTGAAACGATTGCGATTCCAAGTCCGTTAAGAACTTTTGGCATATCTTCACGTTTTGTATAAACACGAAGACCTGGTTTTGAAACACGTTTCAAGTTTGTGATAACACGCTCACCGTTTTGACCATATTTAAGGAAAACACGGATGATGCCTTGTTTGTCATCTTCAATAACTTCAACGTTTTTTACAAACCCTTCGCGTTTAAGGATTTCAGCGATGCCTTTTTTAATGTTTGATGCAGGTACTTCAAGCACTTCGTGTTTTGCTTGGTTAGCGTTACGAATACGTGTCAAAAAGTCTGCAATTGGGTCAGTCATAACCATTTTATAGTTTCTCCTCTTACTAGTAGTTTGCAAGATGCACTTGCTAGTTAATTCATGATACAAAGGGTGCTAAAAGCTAACGAGAACTCAATAAGCATGCTTTGTATCGGGTTTATTTATAAAATCTAGTTCGAGCTACAACTTTAGCAAAGAAGATAGATTTTCCTATCTTTGCTAAGGTTGCTTAATGCTCTCACATCTTATTTTTACCAAGATGCTTTAGTTACACCTGGGATTTGACCTTTGTATGCTAATTCACGGAAGCAAACACGGCAAAGTTTAAATTTGCGGTAAACTGAATGTGGACGGCCACATTTTTCGCAACGAGTGTAAGCTTGCGTAGAGAACTTCGCTGGGCGTTTGTTCTTAGCAATCATAGATTTTTTAGCCATTAAATTTACCTCCTATTTTATTTTGCAAAAGGCATACCAAGGCCTTTAAGCAATTCGCGACCTTCTTCGTCAGTGTTCGCAGTTGTAACGATAACGATATCCATACCGCGTACTTTATCAACATCATCAAAGTTGATTTCAGGGAAGATCAATTGTTCTTTAACACCAAGTGTGTAGTTACCGCGTCCATCAAAAGATTTTGTTGGAACCCCGTGGAAGTCACGAACACGTGGAAGTGAAACTGATACCAATTTATCTAAAAATTCGTACATACGCTCACCACGAAGAGTAACTTTAGCACCGATCGCAACACCTTCACGAAGACGGAAGCCGGCGATTGATTTTTTAGCTTTAGTGATAAGTGGTTTTTGACCTGAGATAAGTGCCAACTCAGCAGCAGCTTTTTCAAGGTTTTTAGCATTTGATACTGCATCACCAACACCCATGTTAAGAACGATTTTCTCAACTTTAGGGACAGCCATAACTGATGAATAGTTAAATTGTTCTGTCAAAGCAGGAACTACTTCATTAAGATATTTTTCTTTTAAGCGATTTGCCATTATACTTCTCCTTTCCTTCGTGATTAATCAAGCACTTCGCCTGATTTTTTGTTGTAGCGAACTTTTTTGCCATCTACAAACTTATAACCCACACGTCCTGCAACACCGTTTTTGTCAAGAACTTGAACGTTTGATGCATGGATTGGTGCTTCTTTTTCCACGATAGCACCTTGAGGGTTTTCGTTATTTGGTTTCTGATGTTTTTTGATGATGTTAACACCTTCAACAATAACTTTGTTTACTTTTGGAAGAGCTGTTACGACAACGGCTTCTTTACCTTTGTCTTTACCAGCGATTACGCGAACTTTATCGCCTTTTTTTACAAACATTGAGTTTATCTCCTTAAAATTTCTTACGCCCTAAAGGGCACCCTAGGATAACCTAGGGGACTAGTTTGTTATAAATTAAAGCACTTCTGGTGCAAGTGAAACAATCTTCATGTAACCACCTTCACGCAATTCACGTGCAACAGGTCCGAAGATACGAGTTCCGCGAGGAGTTTTATCTTCACGGATAATAACAGCTGCATTCTCGTCAAATTTGATGTATGAACCATCTGGGCGACGAGCACCTGATTTAGTGCGGACGATAACGGCTTTCACAACGTCACCTTTTTTAACAGCACCACCAGGAGTAGCTTGTTTTACAGATGCAACGATAACGTCACCGATGTTAGCGAATTTACGACCTGAACCACCAAGAACTTTGATAGTCAAGATTTCGCGTGCGCCACTGTTATCAGCAACTTTCAAACGAGATTCTTGTTGAATCATTCCAATTTTCTCCTTTCAGGTTTATTAGATAATGACAGCTTCTTCAACCACTTCTACAAGACGGAAACGTTTTGTAGCTGAAAGTGGGCGAGTTTCCATGATACGAACAATATCGCCTTCTTTAGCGATGTTTTTCTCATCATGAGCTTTGTATTTTTTAGAGTAGTTAATACGTTTACCATAGACTGGGTGGTTACGTTTAGTTTCAACTACAACAGTGATTGTTTTGTCCATTTTGTCAGATACAACACGTCCAACAAGGGTTTTACGTTGATTACGTTCCATTATTAGAATTTCTCCTTTCCCAATCTATTATTTCATTTCAGATTGCACAGTTTTAACGCGTGCAATTTGTTTTTTAACTTCGTTCAAACGAGCAGTTTGATCAAGTTGACCTGCTGCAGCTTGGAAACGAAGATCAAACAATTCTTTTTTGAGTTCGTTTTCTTTTTTAGCAAGCTCTTCTTGAGACAAGCCACGAAGCTCAGCAACAAACTTTTTGATTTCTTCAAGTTTCATGTCTTCTCCTTACTCTGCGTCGCGTTTTACGAATTTAACTTTTACTGGAAGTTTGTGGCCAGCAAGGCGGAAAGCTTCACGAGCGATTTCTTCTGAAACGCCTGCAACTTCAAACATTACTTTACCACGTTTAACTGGTGCTACCCAACCTTCAGGTGCCCCTTTACCAGATCCCATACGTACACCGATAGCTTTAGCAGTGTATGATTTGTGTGGGAAGATTTTAATCCAAACTTTACCACCACGTTTCATGTAACGCGTCATAGCGATACGGGCAGCTTCAATTTGGCGGTTAGTGATCCATGAGCTAGTTGTAGCTTGAAGACCGTATTCACCGAAGTCTACTTGTTTTCCACCTTTAGCTTCACCGCGCATTTTTCCACGGAATTCACGACGGTGTTTAACACGTTTAGGTACTAACATTTGTTATTTACCTCCCTTAGCGTTTTTACGAGCTGGTAGAACTTCACCACGGTAAATCCAAACTTTAACACCTAGTTTACCATAAGTTGTATCAGCTTCTTCCCAAGCGTAATCGATATCAGCACGAAGTGTGTGAAGTGGAACTGTACCTTCAGAATATCCTTCTGCACGAGCGATGTCAGCACCGTTCAAACGACCAGATACTTGAGTTTTGATTCCTTTAGCTCCAGCACGCATAGCACGTTGGATAGCTTGTTTTTGAGCACGACGGAAAGCAACACGTTGCTCAAGTTGACGAGCAATTCCTTCACCAACAAGGTGAGCATCAAGATCTGGAGATTTGATTTCAACGATATTGATGTGTACTTGTTTTCCAGTCAATTTGTTGAGTTTAGCACGAAGTGCATCAACGTTTGCACCACCTTTACCGATAACCATACCTGGTTTAGCAGTGTGAAGTGATACGATAACTTTATTTACTGCACGTTCAATTTCGATAGTTGAAACTGAAGCGTCTGCCAATTCTTTTTGGATGAATTTGCGGATTGCAAGATCTTCATGAAGGTAATCCGCGTATTCTTTTTCAGCATACCATTTCGCATCCCAGTCACGGATGATTCCGACACGCATACCAATTGGATGTACTTTTTGACCCACGATTTTACCTCCTTATTTTTCTGACACAACAACTGTGATGTGTGTTGTGCGTTTGTTGATTGGTGAAGCTGAACCTTTGGCACGTGGACGGAAACGTTTCATAGTTGGTCCTTCGTTTGCGAAAGTTTCAGATACTACCAAGTTAGCTTTTTCCAAACCAAAGTTGTTTTCAGCATTTGCGATTGCTGAGTTAAGTGTTTTTTCAATCACACGAGCAGCTTTGTTTGGAGTGAATTTCAAGATTGCGATTGCGTCTGCAACGTTTTTACCGCGGATAAGGTCAAGTACAAGACGTGTTTTACGAGGTGAAACACGGACTGTACGAGCCATTGCTTTAGCTGAAGTAATTTCTGCCATTGTGTCCTCCTCCTATTAACGACGTGTCTTCTTATCGTCAGCAGCGTGACCTTTGTAAGTACGAGTTGGTGCAAATTCACCAAGTTTGTGACCTACCATGTCTTCTTGAACGTACACAGGAACGTGTTTACGTCCATCATAAACTGCGATTGTATAACCGATGAAACTTGGGAAAATCGTTGAACGACGTGACCAAGTTTTAATTACTTTTTTCTTTTCGTCATTTGCTTGAGCTTCGATTTTTTTCATCAAATGCTCATCGACGAAAGGTCCTTTTTTAAGACTGCGTCCCATTTTTAAGTTTTCTCCTTTAAATACTGTACCACAGCGGCTTGTGCTGCCTAAGCAGCACTACCGAGCTGGCGGATGTTTGATCTTTTTATCTTATTTTTCGTTACGACGACGAACGATAAGTTTGTCTGATTTAGCTTTTTTGTTACGAGTTTTAAGTCCAAGCGCAGGTTTACCCCATGGAGTAGATGGCGCTTTACGACCAACTGGTGCTTTACCTTCACCACCACCGTGTGGGTGATCGTTAGGGTTCATTACAGAACCACGAACTGTTGGACGGATACCTCTCCAACGGCTACGTCCTGCTTTACCGTAGTTAACAAGTGAATGTTCACCGTTACCTACAACACCGATGGTTGCACGGCAGCTAGCAAGGATCATACGAACTTCACCTGATTGAAGACGAACAAGAACGTATTTCCCTTCAGCACCAAGTACTTGAGCTGAAGTACCAGCAGCACGAACAAGTTCAGCACCTTTACCAGGTTTCAACTCAATGTTATGGATAACTGTACCAACTGGGATGTTAGCAAGTGGAAGAGCATTACCAACTTTGATATCTGCTTCTGGACCTGAGATGATACGTTGACCAACTTCAAGACCTTTAGGAGCGATGATGTAAGCTTTAACACCGTCAGTGTAGTGTACAAGAGCGATGTTAGCTGAACGGTTTGGATCGTACTCGATAGTTTTAACAACTGCTTCGATACCGTCTTTATTACGTTTGAAGTCGATCAAACGGTAGTGACGTTTGTGACCGCCACCTTGGTGACGAACTGTGATGCGACCGTTGTTGTTACGACCAGCTTTGCTTTTAAGTGAAACAAGCAAAGATTTCTCAGGAGTGCTTGTTGTGATTTCAGCAAAATCCAAAGAAGTCATGTTACGACGGCCATTTGTCGTTGGTTTATAAACTTTAATACCCACGTTATTTCCTCCTTAGATTATTCAGCTTCAGCTGCGAACAACTCGATTGCTTTTGAATCAGCTGTAAGCGTAATGATAGCTTTTTTAGTTTTGCTTGTGAAACCAGCATAACGACCAACGCGTTTTGCTTTTGGTTTTACGTTAACAGTTTTAACACTAGCAACTTTAACACCGTCAAATGCTGCTTCAACAGCTTGTTTGATCAAGAGTTTGTGTGCACGAGTGTCAACTTCAAATGTGTATTTTCCTTCTTCAAGGGCATACATTGATTTTTCCGTAATAACTGGTTTTTTAATTACGTCGTACAAGTTCATTATGCAAGAACCTCCTCGATTGTAGAGATTGCTTCTTTCGTTACAAGAAGTTTGTCTGCGTTTACGATATCAAGAACACTTGCAGTTGTTGCAGTTGCAACTTTAACGTTTGGAAGGTTACGTGCTGATAATTCAGCAAATTTGTTTCCTTCTTCAATGATTACAAGTACTTTTGAGTCGATGCTAAGAGCTGAAAGAACGTTTGCGAATTCAGCAGTTTTTGGAGCTGCGAATGACAAGCTTTCTACAGCTACAAATTTATCTTCAGCAACTTTAGCTGAATAAACTGATTTCAAAGCAAGGCGACGAACTTTTTGTGGAAGTTTGTAACCGTATGAACGTGGAGTTGGTCCGAAGACAACACCACCACCACGCCATTGTGGTGAACGGATAGAACCTTGACGCGCACGTCCAGTTCCTTTTTGACGCCATGGTTTACGTCCGCCACCTGATACTGCTGAACGGTTTTTAACCGCGTGAGTACCTTGACGAAGGCTAGCACGTTGGCTAATGATAACATCAAATACTACTGATTCGTTTGGTTCGATACCGAAGATTGCGTCGTTAAGAACAACTTCGCTAACTTCTTTACCAGTTTGGTCAAATAGTTTTACGTTTGCCATTTTAACTGTTTTCCCCTTTCCTTAATTATTTAGTAGCTTTAATTGCTGATTTGATAGTGATAAGAGATTTCTTAGCACCTGGTACATTACCTTTGATAAGGATAACGTTTTTCTCTGGGATAACTTGAACAATCTCAAGGTTTTGGATTGTCACACGGTTACCACCCATACGTCCTGCCAAGCGTTTGTTTTTGAAAACGCGGTTAGGCGCAACAGGTCCCATAGAACCTGGACGACGATGGTAGCGTGAACCGTGAGCCATAGGTCCGCGTGATTGTCCGTGGCGTTTGATAACACCTTGGAAACCTTTACCTTTAGAAGTTCCAGTTACGTCAACAACATCGCCAGCTGCGAAAGTGTCAACAGTGATTTCTGCACCAACTTCCAAGCCTTCAATGTTTTTGAATTCACGAATGAAGCGCTTAGGAGCAGTGTTAGCTTTAGCTACATGGCCTTTGGCAGGTTTGTTACTCAATACTTCGCGTTTGTCATCAAAACCAACTTGAACAGCTTGGTAACCATCAGTTTCAACAGTCTTAACTTGAAGTACTACGTTTGGAGTTGCTTCGATGACTGTTACAGGGATGAATTCACCAGCTTCAGTGAAGATTTGAGTCATTCCCACTTTTTTCCCTAAGATTCCTTTTGTCATGAGAAAATATTCCTTTTCTAGATTTTATATTCAAAAAGTTTTTTACGAGCGTTTTTTATGCTCAAAATCAATTAAAGTTTGATTTCTACGTTAACACCACTTGGAAGATCCAATTTCATCAAAGCGTCAACTGTTTTTTGAGTTGGGTTGATGATATCGATCAAACGTTTGTGTGTACGCATTTCGAACTGCTCACGAGAATCTTTGTACTTGTGAGTCGCACGGATGATAGTGTAGAGGCTACGTTCTGTTGGAAGTGGAACTGGACCAGCTACTGTTGCTCCTGTACGAGTTGCAGTTTCTACGATTTTTTCAGCCGCAGTATCAAGTGTACGGTGCTCGTACGCTTTCAAGCGGATACGGATTTTTTTGTTTGCCATCTTTTTCTCCTTTTTCGTCTATTTAAGATAATAGGCTAGCTCCTCAAGAAAACCAACACCTGTTGCGTGGCAATGCAACCGAGTGTGTCGCAACCTCTTGTATCATAGCTAAAGCTGTTGTTTTCACAGCACCATAATATTATATCAAAAAACTCCTGCGAGTGCAAGAGTTTTTATTCTTTTTTTATCATTTTATTCACGA
>NZ_JBNPOS010000036.1:0-17141 GCF_050315295.1 Streptococcus sp. SGI.013 | reverse complement strand
AAAAAATAAAATTTCTTGAAAATACTATCTAATTTCTCTACAAGCGAAATACCTCATCGCATCAATTTATATAAAATCTGACCCTTATTACACTTACTACCAAAAGAAAAGGGATTTTCCAGTCATTAATGTTTTTTAAAAAAAATAGAGGACAAAGTCTGTCCTCTATTTTTGAATGGTGATTTTACTGTTTTTGACTATCATAGCATTCCGATATTCCTTTTAAGAAATACCTTGGCTTGCTAACTCTTTTTTATATTGTTCTGCTTCTGCAACTGTTGAAAGTACAAAATGACCTGGTTGAATTTCATGCATTTCTCTTTCTTGACCATCCAATTCTGCGGTAGGGTCATAAATCTGATGAACTCTTGTACGCTCAATTTCTGGGTCTGGTTCAGGAATCGCAGATAAAAGACTCTTAGTATAAGGATGAATCGGATGGTTATAAACGTCATCTGATGTCCCTACTTCAAGAAGTTTCCCCCAGTGCATAACCCCTATACGATCCGAAATATATTTGACCATTGATAAATCATGGGCAATAAACAAATAGGTTAATCCTTGTTCTCTTTGTAATTCCTGCATCAAATTGACAACTTGAGCTTGAATAGAGACGTCCAAAGCTGAAATTGGTTCATCTGCAATAATAAATTTAGGTTCCACTGCTAGCGCACGTGCAATTCCTATCCTTTGCCTTTGTCCTCCAGAAAATTCATGTGGGTAGCGAGTGAGATGATCTTTGTTAAGACCAACTAAATCTAGCAACTCCTCTACTCGCTTTTCACGCTCTGCTTTAGAAGCTGCGAGTTTGTGAATATCTAGCCCTTCTGCCACAATATCTCGTATTTTCATTCGACCATTTAAACTAGCTTGAGGGTCTTGAAAAATCATCTGGGCATCTTTTCGAAATTCTTTAAGTTCTTTCCCTTTTAAATTAGAGATTGTTTTTCCTGAAAAATCGATTTCACCACCATCGATATCGTATAATTTTAAAATAGCACGCCCAACAGTCGTTTTCCCTGAACCTGATTCCCCCACCAGTCCAAAAACTTCTCCCTCATAAATATCAAAACTAACATTATTAATCGCTTTAACTTCGTTAGATTTTCCTTTATTGAAAGTGAGGGATACATTTTTAAGTTCTACTAACTTTTTTCGACTATCTGTCATCTTAAGCTTCTCCCTTCATCTTTTTCCATTTTTCCCAACGTTTTAATATCGGAGTAGGCGGTGTCACTTTTGGCGCTCTCTCATCTAATAACCAAGTAGCGGCATAATGAGTCTCTGATACTTTAAAAAAAGGTGGTTCTTTCTTATGGTCAATATCCAAGGCAAAGGCATTTCGAGCTGCAAAAGCATCACCTTTTGGCGGATTTAATAAATCTGGTGGCGTTCCTGGAATAGACTGTAAGCTACCTGATACCGTGTCGGTTGTAGGCATTGAATTGAGCAAGCCCCAAGTATATGGATGCTGAGGATTATAAAAAACTTCATCAACTGTCCCATACTCAATAACTTTCCCCGCATACATGACGGCTACACGATCTGCCATTCCAGCCACCACTCCTAAATCATGAGTGATAAAAATAATGGAGGAATCTGTTTCTTTCTGGATCTGCTTCATCAAATTAAGGATTTGAGCTTGAATGGTAACATCTAAAGCGGTTGTTGGTTCATCTGCAATCAAAATCTCTGGATTAGTTGCTAGAGCAATTGCAATAACTGCCCGTTGGCGCATTCCGCCAGACCATTGATGTGGATAATCATCAATATGCTCTTCAGCATTTGGAATTCCCACATTTTTCATAATCTGTAATGCTCGTTCTAAGGCAACTTTCTTATCAACTTTTTCATGCTTAATAATTGGTTCTGCAATTTGCATCCCAATTTTCATTGTAGGATCTAAACTGGTCATTGGATCTTGGAAAATCATTGCGATTTCATTTCCTCGAATCTCCACCCAGTCTTCTTCTTTTAGGGCATTAAGATTCCGTCCTTTAAACTGTATATCTCCTGTAATTTCAGCGTTTTTAGCAGAGAGACCCATTAAAGTACGAGTTGTCACAGATTTCCCTGAACCCGACTCTCCCACAATCGCAAGGGTTTCTCCTTTATTAAGATGAAAATTAACATCACGAATAGCTCGAACTTCACCTGCATAGGTATGAAAACTAACATGAAGATTATTGACTTCTAAAATTTTTTCTTGACTCATTCCACTCCCCCTTAGTCTTGACTTGATTTAGGATCAAAGGCATCACGTAAACCATCTCCTAAAAGAATGAAGGCTAAAGAAATCAACACCAATGCCACTGATGGTAAAATAATTTGATATGGATAATATTGTAAATTTTCAATAGAATCAGAAATTAAGGTTCCAAGTGAGGCAACAGGTGGTTTTACACCAAGGTTAATAGCAGACAGCACTGCCTCGTACATGATTGCAGATGGCACTGTCATCATAACTTGTACAATGATAATTCCTGAAATATTAGGTAGGATATGTTTAAAAGCAATCACAGGACCAGACTCACCTAGTGAGCGGGCTGCTAATACAAACTCTCGCTCTCTATAAGACAAGGTCATATTGCGGACTTGACGTGCCATAGACGTCCATCCTGTCAGTCCAATAGACAAGACGATAGAGAAAATTCCATTTCCGAGTAATAGACCTAGCATGGTAACAATAATCAAATTAGGAACAGACGAAATGATTTCGATAATCCTTTGCATTACTAGGTCGGTTTTTCCACCAATATAACCAGAAATTAAGCCATAAATCACACCTATAGACAAGTCGATAAGAGTTGCTGCAATCGCAACTAAAAGCGAAATACGTACCCCTACGATAATACGTTTCCCTAAGCTACGTCCTAAACTATCTGTTCCGAATAAAAAACGTTCTCCATCTGGTACAGATTGATCTGTATAAACATCTGACACATAGTCCGATCCAGGTGTTTGTAATTTGCCATCCCAACCTGGAAGATTGAAGGCGCTTTTAGGTGGTAAATTACCATAGGTTGCTACCTTATCGGGATCAAAAGCATTAGCAGATTTTTGTGGCACAAAAATGGTTGAAGCTAGTGAAAACAAGATAAGCCCCACTAGAAACCACATTGAAATGACTGCTAATTTATTTTTTTTCAAACGTCGCCAAGCATCTTGTAGAAAAGAAAGCGTCGGCTTTTCAATTTTTTCTTGTGTACTTGTATTGCCAACTCCAACAAGTACAAATTTTTCTTTTTTATCTGCCATCATTTCCTCCTACTTCAGACGAACACGTGGATCAACAATACTAGTCACAATATCTGTTAAAAGAATCATTACCATTAACATCAATGAATAAACAATTGTTGTTCCCATAATAACTGGATAATCTTTGGTTGGGATAGAACTCACAAACTGTTGTCCAATACCTGGAATTGAAAACATGGTCTCAATCAAGACAGATCCTGTCAAAAGATTGGCTGCTAAAGGACCCACCAGTGTCAAAACTGGAATCATTGAGTTTCTATAAGCATGTCGTCTCACAACTTGTCTTTCTGTTAAACCTTTTGCACGCGCTAATTGGATATAATCTGAATTGAGTGTCTCAATCATTTCACTACGGACAAATCGGGTCACTGTAGCAAAGGTTGGAATTCCTAAAGCGATACTCGGTAAAACTGTTTGTGAAAACGTCCCCCATCCAGATACCGGAAATAGTTGCAGGCGATAACCTAAGATATTTAATAAAAAAACAGCTGTTACAAAAGAAGGAATAGAATATCCTAAAGTTGAAATCACACTCAATACAGCATCAATTTTATCATTTTTATGTCTTGCTGAAATCGCACCAACGACTATTCCTGTTACAAGACCAAATAACAGAGCTTGAAGGCCTAGTTGAGCAGAAACACCTAAGCGTTGTGAGATTAACATACTAACCGGTTGGTTGGCATATTGATAACTTGTTCCAAAATCACCTTGCAAGATATCTGTTAAATATTTTAGGTATTGTTGCCAAACAGGCTTATCTAAGCCATATTGTTCACTTAATTGTGCCAGCATTTCTGGTGTCAATTTTGGGTTATTAAAGGGTGTTCCAGGCATCACTTGCATCATAAAAAATGAAACAGTAATGATCACCCACAACGTTATGGATAATATCCCCAAACGTTTCAATATATATTTAATCATATCAATTCCTTTTCTTGATTTTTATTAGGCTTATTTAAGCAAAAACAAGAACTGGCGAAAGCCAATTCTTGCCATTGAAAATCTAACTTATGTGATTAGATTTATTCTTTGTATGCATAAATGTAATCAACATTCAAACCAGTTGTGTTGCGAATAACACCTTTAAGTTTTGGATTTTGGAGCGATTTACCACCACGGAAATAAAGTGGGTTAATATTTGCTTCGTCAAATAACGCTTTTTCCGCCGCTTTATAGTTTTCCGCTGCTTTCACTGTATCTAGAGCATTTGTTGTAATCGCTTCTTTATAAGCTTTATCGTAGGCTGCATTGCTAAATTTACCATCATTATTGGCTGAGTCTGATGTAAACAAACCATAGAAAGTTGATCCTTCTGGATAATCTCCACCCCACAATGAGACAACAATATCAAAGTTCTGTGAACGAGAATCTTGAATGCGTTGCTTAAATGGTACAAATTTTGTCTCAATGGTTAAACCAGGAAGGGCTTTTTGCCATGCTCCTTGAAGATATTCAAGAGTTGATTTAGCTGCTGGGGAGTCTGCATCACCTGTAATCGTTAGGGTAACAGAACTTTCGCCGATTTCTTTCAAGCCTTCTTCAAACAACTGTTTAGCTTTTGCTTCATCATAAGTATAACCTGGTGCAACCATTTCTGAAAGGTCCTTACCATCTACTGTAGCCAAGGCATAAGGTGCTAAACCTGTTGCAGGACGAGAACCAGTTGGTACAACTGTATTGACCAAACCTTCACGGTTTGTAGCTAAGTTCAAGGCTTGACGAATTTTCTTATTAGCTAAAGCTTTATTGGTTCCAGTTTGGTTATATTGCATATAAGCTGTCGTTGCTTCTGGGACTGGTACCAAGTTTTTATCTTTTTGGTTTGCCTTGTAAGTCGCTGGAGTATTTGAAATATTAGCTGCATCCAGTTGACCTTGTTTATACATTTGAACAGCTGTTTCTGGTTTTTTAACGACTTGGTAGTTAATCGTCTCTGTTTTAACTTTATCTGCGTTCCAATAGTTTTTATTTTTAACCAGTTTGAAGGAGTTGTTTGTTCCATTCCAACCTTCAAAAACATATGGACCTGAATAAATTTGATTTTCAGAAGTTGTTCCATATTTATCGCCAGCTTTTTCCACAAATGATTTTTTCTGTGGAAGGAAACTTGTAAATGAAAGGAAATACTTCATTTGAGGTGATGGCGCAGACAAGGTAAAGATGACTTTATTCCCCTCAGCCTTAACACCAAGCTCATCTAAATTCTTAACAGTTCCTTCATTAATTTCTTTAGCATTTTTGACATTAGACTCTACTGCAAGATAGGCATACTCTGAAGCTGTCTTAGGATCTAAGATACGTTGCCAAGAATAAACAAAGTCTTCTGCTGTCAAATCAGAACCATCTGACCACTTAAGGCCATCACGAAGAGTAGCTGTATAAGTTAGACCATCTTCTGAAATATCTAGCTTCTCTGCCAAATCAGGCACTAATTCTCCTTTTTCGTCAACGCGTAGAAGGTTACCACCTGTATTTCCCAAAATAAGACCTGAATAAGTGTCAGTGTATTTTGAGGTATCTAGTGTTGTAATCTCTGTCGGCATTGAGACATTGATTGCTTTGTCGTCAGATGTTGATTTTCCACCGCAAGCCACTAAGACTGTAGTAGAAACAAGTGCGATAGCACCGAAAGCTAGACGCTTCCATGTTTTTGTTGAAACCATTGTACTTCCCCCAATAAACTTTTTCTTATAGAAAATTATACCATATTTTTCAGAATGTAAACGGTATTATTCTGAAAATTTTTAGTATTTTTAAAGATTTAACTTTGAAATGGTCAAAAAAGCTGAAATGAGAACATGATCTATTTTATGATATAATGGAGAAGATTGAAAAAAAAGGAAATAAATGATGAAAAAAATAGTACTCTTCTTAACCGTTTTGTTGTCTTCATTTTTAGCAGTATCGGCATCTGCTGACTCATTTGATGTCTCTGCTAAACACGCTATCGCCATTGAGACAACAACTGGAAAAATTCTCTATGAAAAAAAGGCTGAACAAACAGCTCCTATCGCTTCTATTACAAAACTCTTAACCATCTATTTGGTCTATCAAGAAATTGATCAAGGAAATCTAACTTGGGAAACCAAGGTTCCCATCTCAGACTATGCTTATAATCTCACCACTAATTCAGAAGCTAGTAATGTTCCCCTAGAAGCTAGAGAATACACTGTTAAACAACTGGTTACTGCTAGTTTAGTTGCCAGCGCTAATAGTGCTGCGATTGCTTTGGCTGAACAAATCGCTGGGTCCGAACCACAATTTGTGGATAAAATGCGCGCCCAACTAGAAGAATGGGGAATTACAGATTATCAAATCGTTAACGCTTCTGGACTGAACAACGAAGTTTTAGGGGATAATATTTACCCAGGTACAGCCAAGGATGCTGAAAATCGCTTGTCAGCAAAAAGTCTGGCTATTATTGCTCAACATCTCATTACAGAATACCCTGATGTCTTATCTATAACATCAAAACCTACTGCTCAATTTGCTGGAATGACCTTAACATCAACCAACTACATGTTAAAAGATCAACCTTACTACCGAGAAGGAGTGGATGGTCTAAAAACTGGAACAACTGATGCTGCTGGTCAATCTTTCGTTGCCAGTTCGACAGAAAACAATATGTCTATCATCACGGTTGTTCTCAACGCCGATAACTCTGATAGCAACGATTTTGCGCGTTTTGTGGCGACTAATGAATTACTAAACTACGTTAATTTAAACTATGAAATGACCACCGTCCTAGGAAAAGGTAAGTCCTTTAAAACCAGTCAAGCTACTGTTGTTGATGGTAAGCAAAAAACCATTACCGCCGTTGCCAAAGAGGACTTAAAAGCTGTCCAACTCAAACACAGTGAGTCTAAAAATAATCTCAACTTTTCTAGTAGTAGCGAAGGATACCTTGCTCCCATTCAACAAGGACAAGTTGTTGGAAAAGCAATTTTTAAAGATGATGACATTGTAGGCTCTGGCTATATCGGAGAGGCCCCTAGTGTTGAGATGGTTGCTCAAGAAAATTTAAAACGTAGTATCTTTTTCAAAGTTTGGTGGAATCATTTTGTTAAATATGTTAATGAAAAACTTTAAAAAATATAGCCTCATTTTTATCCTATACTTTTGTAGCATCTGTTTTCCTATCATCACTAAAGCATCTGAGCTACCAACCATTAAAGCTGAACAAGCATTAGCGGTTGAGATGTCAACGGGAAAAATTCTTTATCAAAAAAATGCTGATAAAAAAGTACCTATAGCCAGTATCACAAAACTCCTTACCATCTATTTGGTTTATCAAGATATTGAGCGTCACAAACTGAGCTGGTCTACTAAGGTAAGCATCTCAGACTATGCTTATCAACTTTTAGACAATAAAGAACTCAGCAATGTTCCTATGTCTAAACGTGAGTACACAGTTAAAGAACTTGTTGAAGCCGCTCTTGTTTCTAGTTCAAATACCGCAGCCATTGCCTTGGCCGAGCATATTTCAGGTTCTGAAAGTCAATTTGTTAATCGCATGCGAGACCAATTGGATAGTTGGGGGATTACCAATCATCTGATTGTGAATGCTTCTGGATTAAATAATAAATATCTTGGTAAAAATATCTATCCTGGCAGCAAAACTTCCGATGAAAATCTTCTTTCTGCCAAAGATTTAGCCACTATAGCTAGGCATCTCTTAACTGACTTCCCTGAAATTCTCACTATTACAAGCCAAGCTAAGATTTCCTTTGACGGACAAACCGTAACGTCCTCTAATCAAATGCTACCAAGCATGGCTAAAGCTTATAGTGGCATTGATGGCTTAAAAACGGGAACAACTGAACAATCTGGTCCTTCCTTTATAGCTACCGCTACCATCAATCAGATGCGTGTTTTTACCATCATCTTACATGCTACAGATAACGACGATGACTACAATCGCTTCACTGAAACAGCTCATCTTTTAGACTATATCAAACAGCATTTTGAACTCAGCACTATCCTAAAAAAAGGCCAAGCAAAACAAAGTACCGTCACTATTTTGGATGGCAAGACTAATAAAGTTACCCTAGTAGCACAAAGTAATCTTACTATTGTCAAAGAAAAAGATAAAACGCTAGAAAAACTGACCTTTACTCCCCTAAAATCAGTCATTACCGCACCTATCGAAAAAAATCAAACCTTAGGAAAAGTGACTTATGGAGATGATCAAAAAGATTATCTTGAAGAAGAACTGGTCAGCGTTAATATGAACAGCCCAATAGCCATCGAAGAATCTGATTTTGGTAAGATTTTTCCATTAGACCTCCAATCCTCTTTATAAATCAAAAAAAGTCAAACATTTATTTGTTTGACTTTTTGTTTTTTCCTAAAAGGCTCTATTGTTTATCCGACAGACCCTTCCATTTCATAGCTGATTAAACGGTTAAGCTCAACAGCATATTCCATCGGAAGTTCCTTGGTAAATGGTTCAACAAATCCCATAACAATCATCTCTGTCGCTTCTTGCTCTGACAAGCCTCGACTCATGAGATAATAAAGTTGTTCCTCTGAAATTTTTGAAACTTTCGCTTCGTGCTCAAGGGCAACTTGAGAGTTATGGATTTCATTAAATGGGATAGTATCAGATTTTGATAAGTCATCCATAATAATCGTATCACACTCAATATGACTGACCGATTTTGCTGAATTTTTAGCAAAAGTGACCTGTCCACGATAATTGACTTCACCTCCACCTTTTGCAATCGATTTTGACACAATAGATGATGATGTACGTGGCGCATTATGGATCATCTTAGCACCTGTATCTTGATTTTGCCCTGCATTAGCAAATGCAATCGAGAGCATGGTTCCACGAGCTCCCTCACCATCCAAATAAACAGATGGGTATTTCATAGTGGTCTTAGCACCAAGGTTACCATCGATCCACTCAACCGTCGCATCTTTTGTCGCACGTGCACGTTTGGTTACTAAGTTGTAAACATTATCAGACCAGTTTTGAATAGTCGTATAGCGCATATAAGCACCATCCAATGCAAAAATTTCTACAATAGCAGCATGGAGACTGTTACTAGAGTAAGTTGGAGCTGTACATCCTTCAACATAATGAACACTTGCACCTTCATCAACAATAATCAAAGTCCGTTCAAATTGTCCAGTATTTTCATTGTTAATACGGAAATACGTTTGAAGTGGAATGTCCACCTTAACTCCTTTTGGAACATAAATAAACGTCCCACCAGACCATACAGCTGAGTTTAGAGCAGCTAACTTATTATCAGTTGGCGGCACCAATTTTGCAAAATACTGCTTAAACAAATCTGGATATTCTTTCAAAGCAGAGTCTGTATCTGTAAAGATAATGCCTAACTTTTCAAACTCTTCTTTCATGTTGTGGTAAACCACTTCAGATTCATACTGAGCAGAAGCTCCTGCTAGATAAGCACGTTCTGCTTCTGGAATCCCAATACGCTCAAAAGTCTCTTTAATTTTTTCTGGAACATCTTCCCATGAACGCGCTGGTCTGTCAGATGCTTTTTGATAATAAATAATATCATCAAAATTAATATCAGAAAGATCTGGTCCCCATTCTTGCATGGGCATTTTATTAAAGGTTTCAAGAGATTTCAAACGGAAATCTAACATCCACTCAGGTTCATTTTTAGCAGCTGATAACTCACGGACAACTGCTTCTGTCAATCCCTTACCTGTTGAGATAAGAGGAGTGACATCGTCATGAAAGCCAAATTTATATTCACCAAGATCAATCGGCTTTGGCTCTACCTTTTCATTTTCAGACATAACAATCCTTTCTTATCATCCGACAAAATCTTTCAAATAGAAAACAAAAGAGTTTTGTCAGTTGCGTTTTTTATGATTAAAATCTATAAGATTTTTTATCGGTTAATTTTCTTCAAGTGCTTTTCGCAAGGCATTCCAAGCTAGTGTCGAGCATTTGATTCGTTGAGGAAACTTAGAAACACCTGCTAATAGGGAAGCTTCTCCCAAAGATTTTTGTCTGCTGTCCACCTTTCCTTGAACCATCTCAGAAAAAATATCCGCTAACTCTAAAGCTTCAGCTCTGCTTTTTCCTAAAACAGCATCCGTCATCATACTAGAAGAGGCTGTTGAAATCGTACACCCATCTCCTGCAAAAGCAATATCTGCAATACGATCATCCTCTAGTTTAACAGATAAACTAATCACATCCCCACAGGTCGGGTTGTTCAGATTAATCTGCTCAACTCCTTCTAAAAAACCATGGTGGTGGGGGTGTTTGGAATGATCAGCTACTACTGCCATATAAAGAGAGTCTAATTTAGAGAGTGCCATGGAAAAACTCCTTTGTCTTTTCTATTGCTTCAACCAACTTGTCACAATCTTCTTTGGTATTATAAATATAAAAACTAGCTCTGGCAGCCGATGAAATTCCTAGATGATGAATCAAAGGTTGGGCACAATGGTGTCCTGCTCGTACTGCAACACCCTCGTAATCAAGAGCTGTTGCGACATCATGAGGATGTAGCCCATCTAGATTAAATGCTATCACACCACTGTGCTCTTTGGTTTCTTGTGGCCCATAAACTGTTAGCCCTTCAATCGCTTGAAGTTTTGGTAAGACATAATCCACTAACTCTTGTTCATAAGCATGAATAGCATCCATACCGATGCCTGTTAAATAATCCACCGCAGCTCCTAAAGCAATTGCCCCAGCAATGTTAGGAGTTCCAGCTTCAAATTTCCAAGGCAACTCTTTCCATGTTGCTTCTTGTTCATAAACAAAGTCAATCATCTCTCCACCAAATTCAACAGGTGACATGGTATTCAATAGCTCTTGCTTACCATAGAGAACTCCAATTCCCGTTGGACCCATCATCTTATGGCCAGAAAAAGCAAAGAAATCACAGTCTAAATCCTGAACATCAATCTTCATATGAGGAATAGACTGAGCCCCATCCACAATCATGTAGGCTCCTACTTGATGAGCTAACTCAGCAATCTCTTTAACAGGATTCGTACAACCAAGAACATTTGAAACATGAGCAATGCTAACAAATTTTGTTTTAGAGCTTAACTTTGATCGTAAATCATCCAAATCTAATTGGCCATCTTTTAGATAGACATAGGTCAGCTTTGCACCGGTTTTGCGGCAGACTTCTTGCCAAGGAATGATATTAGAATGATGTTCCATAATAGAAATCATCACCTCATCTCCTTTTGATAGTTGTTCTGTTGCAAATTGTGCAACCCAGTTTAGACCAGTTGTCGTCCCTCTGGTAAAAAGGATTTCCTTTGAAGTTTTGGCATTGATGAAAGCACGTATTTTTTCACGCGCAGCCTCGTAGTCTGCAGTCGCCCGCTCTGCCAAGGTATGAACTCCACGGTGGACATTAGCATTATTAGTTTCATAGTAATGGGTCAATGTCTCCAAAACTTGTTTCGGTTTTTGTGTTGTGGCGGCATTATCAAGGTAAACTAAGGGCTCATCATGAACTGATTGGTCTAAAATTGGAAAATCCTCTCGGATATGGTAACTATCAAATTGGCTCATCTTTTATCTCTTATCTAATTTTTTATCCAAGACAGCAATCATTTCATCACGAACTTCTTTGACAGGAATCTCTGTAATGACTGCTCCTAGGAAACCGCGGATAACCAAGCGTTCTGCAGTAACTTGATCAATACCACGACTCATCAGGTAATACATATCTTCAGGATCAACCTGACCAATAGAAGCAGCATGGCCTGCTGTCACTTCATTTTCATCAATTAAAAGAATCGGATTGGCATCACTTCGTGCCTTATCTGATAACATCAAGACACGGCTTTCTTGTTGTGCATCTGCTCCTTTTGCTCCTTTAATGATATGACCAATTCCATTAAATGTCAATGTCCCACGTTCTAAGATAACCCCATGTTGCAAAATGTGCCCTACAGAATTGTGTCCATAGTTGGTCACACGGGTATCAATCCCTTGAACTTGACGACCGCTTGATGCAGCAACCACTTTAAGATTAGCGTGACTGCCGTTTCCGATAAGATCACTATCAAAATCTGCGACGACATTTCCTTCATTCATCACACCAAGTGCCCAGTCAATGCTAGCATCATTGCCTAGACGTCCTCTACGACTAATAAAAGTTGTAACATTTTCACCTAAGCGGTCAATAGCAGAAAACTTCACTTGACTACCTGCCTCAGCAATAACTTCTACTGAAATATTTGCTGAAACTGGTACATCACCTAAACCAATCGTTTCAAAACGTTCTAAGTAATTCACTTTAGAGTGTTTTCCTGCAATCAGTAAAATGTGCTTATTAAAAGGAACAGAAGATGTGCTATCTTGTAGAAAAATTCCCTCTATAGGAAGGTCAATCTCAACATTATCTGGCACATAAAGCACAGCTGCACTATTAAAGTAAGCCGTATGATAAGCCGCAAGCTTATGTTCATCAAAGGCAACCGCAGATCCAAAGTGTTTTTCAATAATCTCTGGAATTTCATCTAGTGCAGAATAAAAATCTGTAAAGACTACCCCTTTTGCTATTAAGTCTGGTGATAATTGCTCCATAACAGTCTGTGTTCCCACTTGAACCAGTTTAGGATTTTCTCCTAAAGCAGTAAAATCTGGAACTGTACCGACTACATCTGTCTCTGTTAATGTCCCGTCACCTAAATTCCAGCGTTGAAACTTGACACGTTCAATTACTGGAAGTGCCAACTCCTCAAGTTTATCAAAAGCTGCTAAACGGCGCTCTTGAAGCCAAATAGGTTCGGCTTTACTTTGTGAGAAGTTTAAAATATTATCTCTTGTCATGTTTACTCCTTATAGAATAAAGGCTGGATTCTTAAACTTCCTCTGTATATTCCAGACCAAGTTCTTCAGCAATTTTAGCATAACCTTCTTTTTCAAGACGCGCTGCCAATTCGGCACCACCTGAGAGAACCACACGTCCATCCATCATAACGTGAACGACATCTGGAGTAATATAATTCAACAAACGTTGGTAGTGTGTAATAATCATGGCACCAAAACCTTCACCACGCATCGCATTAACACCTTTTGAAACGACTTTAAGGGCATCAATATCTAAACCAGAGTCAATCTCATCAAGAAGGGCAAACTTAGGTTCAAGCATCAATAATTGCAAAATCTCATTTCGTTTTTTCTCACCACCTGAGAAACCTTCGTTGAGATAGCGCTCTGCCATTTCTTCTTTCATACCGAGCAATTCCATTTTTTCATCCAACTTGGTGATAAAATCCATGACTGAGATCTTCTCGTCATCTTCTTTACCAGCATTCATGGCCGCACGAATAAACTCTGCATTAGTAATACCTGGAATCTCAGAAGGATATTGCATGGCAAGAAACAAGCCTAGACGTGCACGTTCGTCAACTTCTAATTCTAGAATATTTTCACCATCAAAAAGAATCTCACCCTGAGTGACCTCAAAATTGGGATTTCCCATGATTGCTGCAGATAGCGTGGATTTCCCTGTTCCATTAGGCCCCATGATCGCTGCTACTTCTCCAGTTTTAAGTGTTAAATTCACACCTTTTAAGATTTCTTTATCTTCAATAGAAACATGAAGATCTTTTATTTCAAGTACAGACATTGTACGCTCCTTTCTTGTTTAACAAGAATCATTATAACAAAAAATCACTACTTTCTCTATCAATAGGCTTATGGAAAATCTGATTTCCCTTATATCGTCACAAAACCTCCTCTAATTTTTCAGCATCAAAAAAAGCTCCAAATTGGAGCTTTTAATAACATCCTTATTTTCTTTGCTTACGTTTTTCAAGTACCTCTTGACGATAAGAGCTATTACCGATAAATTTCAACAGATTCAAAACAGGTGTTCTTCCTTCACCTAAAATCTCTAGGTTTTCTACAAAAAGTTCCACAATAATGCCCATTCCAAGAAGAAGTAAAATTCCTCCAATACGACTTGAAACATTGAGCAAAAGAGACGTCAAAGAAAATAACATGGAAATACCATAGACTACCAAAACGGCACCTCGGTGAGTAAAGCCCATAGCAAGCAATCTATGATGGAGATGCATGCGGTCGGCTTCTGAAATTTTCTTTCCAGAAAGCTTACGTCTTAAAATAGCTACTGCTGTGTCAACAATAGGAACTCCCAAAACTAAAACTGGTGATAGAACGGCTACAGCCGTTGCATTTTTTAACCCTTGTAAAGATAAAACACCAATCATAAATCCAATAAAGAGAGCACCTGTATCCCCTAAATAAATGATAGCTGGATTGTAATTATACGGGAAAAAACCTGCAATAGCCATAATCAAAACAAAAATGGTGAGCGTCAAATAAATGTCTGACTTAAAAAGAAAGAAATTAGAAATTAATCCCATTGTTGTCAGAGAAATAATCGCTACTCCTGAAACCAAGCCATCTAAACCATCTAAAAAATTAACAGCATTTGTAATACCTACAATCCAAATCACCGTCACAATAAAAGTGAGTATGGGACTAAACTGAATTAATGGACCACCAAACGGAATTTTAAAACTATCGAATCGAAACTCCGTGAAGTACCAAACTAAAACAGCCGCTAATACAATTCCTATCATCTTTACTCTTGGTTTCAACTCATAAATATCATCTATAAAACCTGTGATGACTATAATAGCCGCGCCTACTACCACAGGTAAAATATAATGAAAATAAGATTGTTCCCAGTTTTTTAAAACAAGTGGCATCAAAATAAGGGTTGCAACCAAAAAAGAGAAAAATATAGACAATCCCCCTGCACTAGGCATAGGAACCTTATTGATACGTCTAGCATTGGGATTGTCAACTGCTCCCACTCTAAAGGATAAAAATCGAACTATAGGCGTCAAAATAAGAGACATCATAAATGCAGCGATTAATACTAAAATATAATCAAGTGTAAAAGCCGTCATAACTTAGTCAATCTCCAGTTGATACTTGAGAGCACTTAGTTGCTCAACAGCTTCATTAGCTAAAATCAATTGAGCATGCTCTGCAAGATAAGGACGTGTTTTTGTAGTATCACTAGAAAATTCTAAAAACCTTGCTTTAACCCATTCTGCATAATAAGGACGTTTTCCTGACAAATCCATTAAAATTGCTAAATAATAGCCTGTCTTATCCTTGTATAATTCTGATAAAGTAATTTCTTCTTGATTTGAGTGAGCAAATCGAATTGCATCTCTAATATCTGAAAAATGTAAAACATAAGCATGGACACCCAAAACCTCTTCTTCCTCTGACTCTTCATCCGCGGAAGAAGACAACCGTTCTTGTTTTTCAGCCTCCTCTAAACGCGCTTGAGCTTCTGGATCACTGACATCTTTCATAGCTTTTTCCAATGTTTTCAAAAGATCTTCAGGTGTCATATCTGAAACGTCATCCAGATCTGCCAAGTCGGGTAAATCCTCCAATTTCATTTCTTTATTAAAATCAGATTTAGTCACAAAAACATCAATATGTTTTGGTTTTGGTGTTACTCTAAAACTTAACATCCCACTATTTTTAAAACTCTCTGGGAGCTCAATTTCATCTAAGATAGAGTAAAAAAATTCCTCTGTTTTTTCTTGTGGTACTAAAAAGTCACTCAACTCCATATCACGTTCTTCCAAATCTTCTAGAGTAATCGTGATTTTAACCGTTGAGTCACTGATAATCTTCATTTCCATATCTTATCTATTCCTCGCACTGTTTATTCATTTTATTATACAGGAAAGCCCCATTTTTTTCAATTTTAAGCAGAAAAGGCTAGGAATATCAATCCCAGCCCTACATTTAGGTTATGCAAGAAAAATACTAAAAGCATAGTAAACCAACAAAAGCAATCCCAAAACAATGCGGTAATAACCAAAAATCTTGAAATCATGTTTTTTAACAAAGTTAGTTAAGAAACGGATAGCAAATAGACTCACCACAAAAGCAACAATCATAGCAAAGCTCAAAATTAACAATTGATCCACTACAAAATGGTGTCCATCTTTAATAAATTTTACAATTTTTAACAAACTTGCTCCAAACATGACAGGAATCCCTAAAAAGAAGGTAAATTCTGTCACAACTGCACGGCTAGTCCCTAACAAAAGCCCTCCGATAATCGTTGCTCCCGAACGACTTGTCCCTGGCATAAGACTTAACAATTGGAATAATCCAATAAAAAGAGCCGTCTGGTAAGATAATTCAGATAAGCTAGTGATTTTTGGTTTCACACCCTTTTGACGATTTTCAATCCAAATAAAAATAAAGCCATATAAAATTAGCATTAAAGCTACCGAAACAAAATTATAAAAGTGCGCCTCAAACCAATCGTCCCATAACAAGCCAGCAATCATCACAGGAATAATAGCAATCACGACTTTAAGCCACAGTTGAAATGTTTCTGTCATCTCAAGCTTCGTCTTACCTGGTTGAAATGGATTAAGACGCTTAAAATAAACCACTACTACCGCCATAATAGCACCTAACTGAATGACAACGTTAAATACATCTAAAAAAGCCTTGTCTTGTCCAGAGAAGTTAATAAACTCTTGAACCAAAATCAAATGCCCCGTACTAGAAACGGGTAGCCACTCAGTGATCCCTTCCACTACTCCAAAAATAAGAGCTTTTAACAATTCAATAATTAACATGATTTCTCCTTATTTTTTCATCGCCTTATTATATCAAATTCCAAAAACATTTAAAAGAGAGAGGACCCTTTTATCATTATGTCCTATCTTGTCTAAAATCGCTCTTATTTTTTATAGTCACTTGTACCTTTGTCAATGATGTGAGACCTAAAATGTTATTTTGAAGCTATCCATTTGTTAAGCTTTACTAGGAGCTAGCTCCTAATAAAGCTTTTCTGATATCGATAGGAGATTTCCATCCTAAAGTTTGCATAGGA
>NZ_JBNPOS010000035.1:0-17498 GCF_050315295.1 Streptococcus sp. SGI.013 | reverse complement strand
GCTAAATCAACGCTTAAATCACTTCCAAATACAGGTGAAGAAGCGAATACTTCAGCTCTTCTTGCAGGTTTAGGTCTATTGACAGGAGCAGGTCTCCTTTCAAAACGTCGCAAAAACGATGGTAACAACTAAATAGGTTTTGACATAATATCTCCTCAAAACTTATTATAAAAAGAAATCGCTAGAGTTTTCTCTAGCGATTTTTTGTTTGTTTATTTATTTATTTTAAACAAAGTGATTGATGGCGATAAGGCTTTGGTAAGTGAGATAAGTATAAAGATAAAGAGTTGCTGGTTTTGATAGGAGGGTGATGACTATAAAGCGTTTGAGAGACATTTTACTTAAGCCAGCAACCATGCAAAGAAAATCATCAGGAAATCCAGGTAGGATAAAGGCTGTGGCTAAAAACCAATCAAAGTAATTCCCTTTATCTAAATAAGGAATATATTTGTCGTAGGTCTCTTGGGAGACAAATGCCTTTGCAAAAGATTCTCCATATCGACGGGCTAACAAGAAAGCTAAAATAGATCCAAGGAATATTCCTGTGAAGTTAAAAATAAAACCATAGAGGGGGCCAAAAAGAGCATGCCCGACAACACAGGTAAGACCCCCAGGGATAAAGGGATAAATCACTTGTATGATTTGAATAAGGATGAAAATCAGAGGTCCCCAGATTCCGATGCGATGGAGAAAACTTTGAAATGGTCCTCCAACAGCAAAAATATTAGGATTAGACTTGATATAGATGGCACCAATAAGTGCTAGCACAATCCCTAAAATCGTGATGACTTGGATGATTTGTTTGTGGTTTAATTGATTTTGTTTCACTTTTTCCATAACAATAACCTCTTTTTCTTACCTCTATTGTATCATTTTAGTAGTACAACGAAATCAGACTTAAGACTGATTTTTTAAAGAGGGAGGTTACTTTTACAGTAAGGGTAAGATGATATTAGTCCAAATCCAACTACAAGGAAGGATTAAAATCATAGCAGGAATCATGTCTGCGGAAGGAAAGAGCTTGATATTGGCGATACGAAAGCCTGTGGCTAACATTAAAAATCCTCCGCAGGCCTTAAAGTCTGCGATCATATCAGGGGTAGTCAGAGGAAGAATCAGCTTCGCTAATAAAAATAGGCTATAAAAAATAACAAACTGGGGTAGGGCGATACTTGAGACGACAAAGCCGAGATTGGTGGCAAAGATAGCAGCAGTAAAAAAGTCTAAGATAGACTTAGAGATTAAAAGACTGGAGTCCCCTGTCATTCCAGCTTCAAGGCTGCCATAGATTCCTGTTCCACTAATGCAAAATAAGACAATAATAGTGACAAGTTGATTAAGCTTGTCCTTGTCTAAGGTATTTTCTTGATGAGGAAGAAGTTTGCTCATCACCTTTTGCATCCTAATGCCCATTTGATAAACGAAGTCTCCAAAATGAAGAGCAAGACCGATGCTTGTTCCAATGACAATAGCAAAGACAACGGCTGGCATAGCTTTCATTTGAGTGATAGAAGCTATCCCCATTCCCATCGAACAAATGGCAAAAATAAGATTAATCTGAGTTTTAAATTCTTCTTTAAGGTGGTGACCCAGAAAACCACCAGCTATTCCCCCTAAGATAATGGATAGGCTGTTGATAATAATCCCAGTAGGCATAAAATTCTCCTTTTAGATGTTATTTTATCATGGTGGAAAGGGAAATCCAATCTTTTTTTGAGAAAAGAGAAACTATTGTTGTAAAATACAGAACGTTTTAGTTAAAAGTGGTATTTTTTGTTCGTTTATGATAAAATAGTTAAAAACTTTTTGGAGGTTGAAAATGAAGGCAATTATTACAGTGGTTGGACGCGATAAGGCAGGAATTGTAGCGGGAGTTGCCACTAAGGTAGCGGAGTTGGGTCTAAATATTGATGACATTTCACAAACGGTATTGGATGACTTCTTTACGATGATGGCTATTGTGTCATCGGATGAGAAAAAAGATTTTACACACTTACGTTCAGAATTAGAAGCTTATGGCGATAGCTTGAATGTTAAAATCAATATTCAAAGTGCAGCAATTTTTGATGCCATGCACAACTTATAAGATAGGAGATACTCATGGACATTAGACAGGTTACTGAAACAATTGCGATGATTGAGGAGCAAAATTTTGATATCCGTACCATCACGATGGGAATCTCATTGTTAGATTGTATTGACCCTGATATTGATAAGGCTGCAGAAAAAGTTTACCAAAAAATTGTCACAAAGGCGCAAAACTTGGTAGCTGTTGGAGATGATATTGCAGCAGAATTAGGGATTCCAATTGTGAATAAGCGTGTTTCAGTGACGCCGATTTCATTGATTGGTGCAGCAACGGATGCGACGGACTACCTTCCTTTAGCACATGCACTGGACAGAGCTGCTCAGGAAATTGGAATTGATTTTATTGGTGGTTTTTCCGCTCTGGTTCAAAAAGGTTATCAAAAAGGAGATGATATCCTTATCAACTCTATTCCACGAGCCTTGGCAGAAACGTCCAAAGTGTGTTCGTCAGTCAATATCGGATCGACCAAGACAGGAATTAACATGACCGCTGTTCGTGATATGGGGCGGATTATTAAGGAAACAGCAGAGGCTTCTGATATGGGAGCTGCAAAACTAGTGGTGTTTGCGAATGCTGTTGAGGATAATCCTTTTATGGCAGGGGCCTTCCATGGTGTTGGTGAAGCTGATGTAGTGATCAACGTTGGCGTATCTGGTCCAGGAGTGGTGAAGCGTGCTCTTGAAAAAGTTCGTGGTGAAAGCTTTGATGTGGTGGCAGAAACAGTCAAAAAAACAGCCTTTAAGATCACCCGTATTGGTCAATTGGTTGGACAAATGGCGAGTGAGCGCCTAGGAGTTAAATTTGGGATTGTTGATCTTTCGCTTGCTCCAACTCCAGCTGTAGGTGACTCTGTTGCTCGTGTTTTAGAAGAAATGGGATTAGAAACCGTTGGGACACATGGAACCACTGCTGCCTTGGCTCTTTTGAATGATCAGGTTAAAAAAGGGGGTGTCATGGCTTGTAATCAAGTTGGTGGGCTCTCTGGTGCTTTTATTCCTGTTTCAGAAGATGAAGGGATGATTGCAGCTGTCCAGTCTGGTTCTTTGAATCTTGAGAAGTTAGAAGCTATGACGGCTATTTGTTCTGTTGGGTTAGATATGATTGCCATTCCAGAAGACACACCGTCAGAAACCATTGCTGCCATGATTGCAGATGAGGCTGCTATCGGGGTTATCAATCAAAAAACAACAGCTGTTCGGATTATTCCGAAAGGAAAAGAAGGTGATATGATTGAGTTTGGTGGACTATTAGGAACAGCACCTGTTATGAAAGTTAATCAAGCCTCATCGGCAGACTTTATTGCGCGTGGTGGTCAAATCCCAGCACCAATTCATAGTTTTAAAAATTAAATTTTGATGACACTTGTTCTAGATACAAGTGTTTTTGTGTTAAAGAGAAGTGCTTTTTGTTATAATAGTGAAATAATGCCCCAAAGGAGAGAGACTTATGGTTAAGACACGTTTGTATATTGCTCGTCACGGGAAAACTATGTTTAATACAATTGGTCGTGCGCAAGGATGGAGTGACACCCCGTTAACAAAAGAGGGGGAAGCTGGTATTCGTGAATTAGGGCTTGGTTTAAAAGCTGCAGATATATCTTTTAAAGCTGCTTTTTCAAGTGATAGTGGACGAACAATCCAAACCATGGGGATTATCCTTGAGGAGACAGGCTATCAAGACCTCCCTTATACTTATGATAAGCGAATTCGTGAGTGGTGTTTTGGTAGTCTTGACGGTGGATATGATGGGGAGCTTTTTCAAGGTGTACTCCCAAGAACCAAAGCTTTCCAAGATGGGCGTGATTTAGAAGATATTTCTTATGAAGAAATTGCGAATAGTATAGTAGAGGTAGATACTGCTAATTGGGCAGAGCCTTGGGAGATTTTACGTCACCGTATTTACTCAGGATTTGAAGATATGGCAAAATCTATCCAAGCATCTGGTGGTGGCAATGCTATTGTTGTCAGCCATGGTATGACCATTGGTACTTTTTTATGGTTGATTGACCATCATCAGAAAAAACAAATGATTGAAAATGGTAGTGTCACAGTGGTAACCTATGAAGATGGTCAATTTACCATAGAGGCTGTTGCCGATTTATCTTATAGACTAAAAGGGAGAGAGATGTTAGAAAAGAAACATGACTAAAAAAATAATCAGGTTGGTATTAGGATTGGGGATTGTGATTACGTTTTTAACCTCAATTTTCTACTTTATAAAAGGGGAGCAACCAACGACTGCTAAAACAAGTCAATCAACAACTGCAAAAAGTAGCACGGTGCAGACAACTCAGTCCAAGTCAGCTACAACAAGTACCTTACCAGATGTTTCCTCTAGCGATTGGGAGCTGATTTTAGTAAATAGAGATCATATCACTGCAGAGTTGAATCCTGAGTTAGCGACTGTCGGAAATATTCAAGTGGATGCTAGAATTGCGGATGCTGTAGAGCAATTTTTAGTAGCAGCTCAAGCACTAGATTCGGCTGAACATTTGATTTCTGGTTATCGTAGTGTAGCTTATCAAGAGCAAGTTTATGAAGGTTATGTGCAACAGGAAATGGCAACAGGCCTTAGTCGTGAAGAGGCAGAAAAAAAGGTTCAAACCTACTCACAGCCTGCAGGGGCGAGTGAGCATCAGACGGGTCTTGCAATTGATATGAGCACTGTAGATAGTCTTAATCAAAGTGACCCTGCTTTAGTAGAGAAAGTGAAAGCTTTAGCGCCACAATATGGCTTTGTTTTGCGTTTTTCTGATACAACACAAGATGAGACAGGAATTGGTTATGAGGATTGGCATTATCGTTATGTTGGAAAAGAGTCAGCAGCTTATATGACAGAGCATCATCTTTCTCTGGAAGCTTATTTAGATTTGTTAAAGGAGAATGGTAAATGAGAAAAAAGGTTAGCTTACGTTTTTTAGGTATTGTAATAACAAGCCTTGTTTTCTTTTTCCTCTTGCCTTTGGCATTAAACCATGAGAGACCCTTAGCGCAAAAAAGTATGGGAACCAGATACACAGAGAAACAGTTTATAGAAATGGTCTTACCTTATGCTAAAGAACTATCTGACAGTTATGGTGTGAGAACCTCTATTATATTAGGGCAAGCTTGCTTAGATTCGGGTTATGGGAACTATCTTTTAGCCGTAAAATATCACAATCTTTATGGTATAAAAGCTTCTTTTGGGGAACCTCACATTGAGTTAAGTACCAAGGTTTATGTTAACAGCAAGTGGACTCAGGCGACAGAAGACTTTGTGGTTTATAAATCTTATGAGGAAGCCATGACTTCTTATATGGAACTGTTGCGTGGTGGAACTTATTGGAGTGCAGATTTATATAAGAATGTTGTCACAGCTAATAGTTATCAAAATGCAGCACAAGTTTTACAAGATGGAGGATACTCAACCGATCCCGATTATGCTAGTAAGTTAGTTAAGCTTATTAAAAAACATAGCTTGGACAAATATGATCAGTAAAAAACAGCTTTAGCTGTTTTTTATATTGAGTAGGTTTCATTGTTTATAGAGCGGCATATAGCTGATAAGATTCTATTTTCAAGAAAATCTCGGTCTCTAGACGGATTTTTAGCACTCTTTATAAAAGAGTGCTAATTTTTTGAGTTTTTCGCTTGACTTTATTTGGCTAAGGAGTATAATAGAAACATAAAGTTAGCAGTCGCGGTGGTAGAGTGCTAACGAGAGATAGGAGGCGAGTCAAGTGATCACTCAACGTCAAAGTGATATTTTAAATCTGATAGTTGATATCTTCACGCAAACTCGTGAGCCTGTTGGTTCAAAAGCACTTCAGGCCTCTATCAACTCCAGTAGTGCAACGATCAGAAATGACATGGCAGCTTTAGAGAAGATTGGTCTTTTGGAAAAAGCACATACTTCAAGTGGTCGCTTGCCTAGTCAGGAAGGTTTTCGTTATTTTGTTGAACACTCCTTGACTTTGGATCAAATCGATGAACAAGATGTTTATCAAGTTGTAAAAGATTTTGATCATGAGTTTTTCAAATTGGAGGATATTTTATCACAGGCAGCTCAGACTTTATCGCAACTAACAGGTTATACGGCGGTTGTATTGGATGTGGAGCCTAGTCGTCAAGTCTTAACTTCTTTTGAGGTAGTGAAACTCAGCCATCACGATGCTCTGGCAGTTTTGACGCTAGATGATACCACCCCTGTAACGGTTCAATTTGCGATTCCTAAAAGTTTCTTAGATAGTGACTTGAATACTTTGAAGACGGTAGTCATTGAACGATTTGTGGGTGAGCGTGTCTTAGATATTCATTATCGTCTAAGGACAGAGATTCCTCAAGTGATGCAACGTTATTTTAAGCGGACAGATCATGTCTTGGATTTATTTGATTATATTTTTTCTGCTATGTTTAGAGAAAATCTTATATTGGCAGGAAAAGGAAATGTTCTCACCTTTGCAGGTTTAGAGACTTATCAGTTTTTGGACAATGATCAAGCCTTAGCACTTGAAATTCGTTCTAGCTTAGACCAAAATCATAAACAAGCTGTTCAGATAGCTGAAAGTAAGGAAGAAAGTTTGTCAGACTTGACAGTGATTCATCAGCATTTTCTTATTCCTTATAGGGGACTTGGGATTATTACCTTGATTGGTCCAGTTGAGTTGGATTATCGTAGAATTATGAGTTTGATGAATATTATTGCTCAGGTATTAACGGCTAAGTTGGGAGACTTTTTCCGCTATCTTAATAGCAATCACTACGAGGTCAATTAAATAGTAAAATTAGAAAATAAAGAGGTAATAGCGTGTCAGAAGAAATTAAAAACGAAGAAGTTGTTGAAGAAGCAGTTGAGGCGGCAGCAGAAGAAGTCGCTGAAGAAACAGCTGAAACAACAGAAAAATCAGAACTAGAGCTTGCTAACGAACGTGCAGATGAATTTGAGAACAAGTACTTGCGTGCTCATGCAGAGATGCAAAATATCCAACGTCGTGCTAACGAGGAGCGTCAAAGCTTACAACGCTATCGTTCACAAGACTTGGCGAAAAAAGTGTTACCAAGCTTAGATAACCTAGAGCGTGCACTTCAAGTTGAAGGCTTATCAGATGATGTCAAAAAAGGGATTGAGATGGTACAAGAAAGTCTGATTCAAGCTCTCAAAGAAGAAGGGGTTGAAGAAGTTGTTGTTGACACTTTTGACCATAATCTTCATATGGCTGTTCAAACTTTACCAGCAGATGATGATCACCCAGCAGATACTATCGCAGAAGTCTTCCAAAAAGGTTACAAACTTCACGATCGTCTCTTAAGACCAGCTATGGTTGTGGTCTATAACTAAACGAAAATTTGACCGAAATGTCATGCACAGTAGTTTGCAACCAATCGCTTCGTCGAGAGGCTCTTAGCTCTTGGGCAAATCTTGTGTCGGTAACTTTAAGGTCGCTAAAGCGACAAGAGTTACTCGAAAACTATGAAAAAACCTCGTCTGCAATGACGGTAAACTATGAATGAATAAAAAGAAAACTAAAATAAGAGGTAAAACACATGAGTAAAATTATCGGTATTGACTTAGGGACAACAAACTCAGCAGTTGCAGTTCTTGAAGGAACAGAAAGCAAAATCATTGCAAACCCAGAAGGAAACCGCACAACTCCGTCTGTTGTGTCTTTCAAAAATGGTGAAATCATCGTTGGTGACGCGGCAAAACGCCAAGCAGTAACCAACCCAGATACCATTATCTCTATCAAATCAAAAATGGGAACGTCTGAAAAAGTTTCAGCAAACGGTAAAGAATATACACCACAAGAAATCTCAGCCATGATTCTTCAATATCTTAAAGGCTATGCAGAAGATTACCTTGGTGAAAAAGTCACTAAAGCGGTTATCACCGTTCCAGCTTACTTCAATGATGCCCAACGTCAAGCAACTAAAGATGCTGGTAAAATTGCTGGTCTTGAAGTAGAACGTATCGTCAACGAGCCAACTGCAGCAGCCCTTGCTTATGGTTTGGACAAGACAGACAAAGACGAGAAAATCTTGGTATTCGACCTTGGTGGTGGTACTTTCGACGTTTCCATTCTTGAACTTGGTGATGGTGTCTTTGATGTACTTGCAACAGCAGGTGACAACAAACTTGGTGGTGACGACTTTGACCAAAAAATTATCGACCACATGGTGGATGAGTTCAAAAAAGAAAATGGTATTGATTTAGCAGCTGATAAAATGGCACTTCAACGTTTGAAAGATGCGGCTGAAAAAGCGAAAAAAGATCTTTCAGGTGTCACTTCAACGCAAATCAGTTTGCCGTTCATCACTGCAGGTGCAGCAGGTCCGCTTCACTTGGAAATGACATTGACACGTGCTAAATTTGATGAATTGACACACGATCTTGTAGAGCGTACAAAAACACCAGTTCGTCAAGCACTTTCAGATGCAGGCTTGTCTATTTCAGAAATTGATGAGGTTATCCTTGTTGGTGGTTCAACACGTATCCCAGCCGTTGTAGAAGCTGTTAAAGCTGAAACTGGTAAAGAGCCAAACAAATCTGTTAACCCTGACGAAGTGGTTGCTATGGGTGCGGCTATCCAAGGTGGTGTCATCACTGGTGATGTGAAAGATGTCGTTCTTCTTGATGTTACTCCATTGTCACTTGGTATTGAAACAATGGGTGGTGTCTTTACAAAACTTATCGATCGCAACACAACTATCCCAACGTCTAAATCACAAGTCTTCTCAACTGCAGCAGACAACCAACCAGCCGTTGACATCCACGTGCTTCAAGGTGAGCGTCCAATGGCAGCAGACAACAAGACTCTTGGTCGCTTCCAATTGACAGATATCCCAGCAGCACCTCGTGGTATCCCACAAATCGAAGTAACATTTGACATTGATAAAAACGGTATCGTGTCTGTAAAAGCTAAAGATCTTGGTACACAAAAAGAACAACATATCGTGATCAAGTCTAACGACGGTCTTTCAGAAGAAGAAATCGAGCGTATGATGAAAGATGCAGAAGCTAACGCAGAAGCAGATGCAAAACGTAAAGAAGAAGTTGACCTTCGCAATGAAGTGGATCAAGCTATCTTTGCCACAGAAAAAACGATCAAAGAAACTGAAGGTAAAGGTTTTGACACAGAACGTGACGCAGCACAAGCGGCTCTTGATGAGTTGAAAGCTGCTCAAGAAGCTAACAACCTTGATGATATGAAGGCAAAACTTGAAGCCCTTAACGAAAAAGCACAAGCACTTGCTGTTAAAATGTATGAGCAAGCCGCAGCAGCTCAACAAGCCCAAGCAGGTGCAGAAGGCACACAAACTGCTGATAACGCAGGCGATGACGTCGTGGATGGGGAATTCACTGAGAAGTAAGGTAAGATGTGAGAGCGGTAAAAGAACAACAGAAAAATAAAAACTTGACACTGAATACTTGTATTCAAGGAGAGTTATCTTGTTTCCGAAGTTCTTAGCTTGAATTCAATTCTCATCTTCTTGAGAATAGAAAACATTAGTCAATCAAGATTCCAATCACAGAGGTTGCAACCCAGCCTCTGTTTTTGGGTAAATACCCTTCTAACTTTTACAGAATTGAATATACCTACGACTCTGTGGGAAAGTCAAAAAGTCTGGGGATAGACTTTTTGAGGAATGCCTGTCGCTCCTTATTTTTCTTTGAGTCGCTTAACGGCTTAATATCTTTACAGAAAGGAAAGTGTTCGTAATCGAACACGGGCTACTTTCTATATTCTAAAGAAAGGAATACAAGTTCGGTAATTCGAACACAGGCTAAAAACCTAGTGAAAAATATAAACTTCCTAGTGTGTTTTACACACTGCGTCAGTTTGCTGTGTTCACTTTTCCAAAACCATGATAGAAAGGAAAGTGTTCGTAATCGAACACGGGCTACGGACTGTGCCCAAAAGATAGTTTTTCCTAGGACGGTGGCGTCCTGCGTCAAAACTCCTATTTTGGCTGTGTCCGCTTAACGCCCTTAGTATCTTATATGAACAATACTGAATTTTACGATCGTCTGGGGGTATCTAAGGATGCTTCTCAGGACGAGATAAAAAAAGCTTATCGTAAGATGTCTAAAAAGTATCACCCCGACATCAATAAAGAGCCTGGTGCTGAACAGAAGTATAAGGATGTTCAGGAGGCTTATGAAACCCTAAGTGATAGTCAAAAACGTGCTAACTATGATCAATTTGGCGCTGCAGGAGCTCAAGGAGGCTTTGGTGGAGGAGCTGGTGGTTTTGGCGGTTTTGATGGAGCTGGTGGTTTTGGTGGTTTTGAGGATATCTTCTCAAGTTTCTTTGGAGGTGGAGGTGCTAGTCGTAATCCGAATGCTCCTCGTCAAGGAGATGATCTTCAATATCGTGTTGATCTAACATTTGAAGAAGCGGTTTTTGGTGCTGAAAAAGAGGTGCGTTACCATCGTGAAGCATCTTGTCACACTTGTGATGGGTCAGGTGCTAAACCGGGGACTAGCCCTGTCACTTGTGGGCGCTGTCATGGATCAGGAGTTATTAATGTTGATACTCAAACCCCACTTGGTATGATGCGCCGTCAAGTCACCTGTGATGTCTGTCATGGTACTGGTCAAGAAATTAAAGATCCATGTCAAACCTGTCGTGGTACTGGACGTGAGAAACAAGCACATAATGTTTCAGTGAAAATTCCAGCAGGGATTGAAACTGGGCAACAAATTCGTTTATCAGGACAAGGTGAGGCAGGCTATAACGGTGGTCCTTATGGTGATCTTTACGTTGTTGTGAATGTTTTAGCAAGCGATAAATTTGAACGAGATGGCTCAACAATTTACTATAGTTTGAACTTATCATTTGTTCAAGCAGCTCTTGGGGACACTGTAGAAGTTCCTACTGTCCATGGTCCAGTTGAGTTAGCTATCCCAGCAGGAACACAAACTGGTAAGACCTTCCGCCTTAGAGGAAAAGGGGCACCACGACTACGTGGTAATGGTCAAGGTGATCAGCATGTAACAGTAACAGTTGTGACTCCAACTAAGCTCAATGACGCACAAAAAGAAGCGTTAAAAGCTTTTGCAGCAGCGGGTGGAGATAAAGCAGTCCATCCTAAGAAAAAAGGCTTCTTTGATAAAATGAAAGATGCTTTTGAAGGAGAGTAGAGCTTAAGCTCTGCTCTTTTTTGAATTTAACAGCGTTGTTCAGATGCTTCTCTTTTGTTATAATGGATATAACAGTGTAATAATTATGAAAAGTTTCAGAAAAATTTAAAAAAGAGAGGTTGATGATGGATACGTTAAAGAAAAGGTTGGGTAGACGAATTAGGGAAGCGAGGGAGAAAAGCAGTTTATCGCGTGAACAACTTTGTCGAGATGAGAGTCAATTGACAGTAAGGCAGTTGGCTAGAATTGAATTAGGGCAATCTCTTCCCACTATTGTTAAATTAAAGTATATTTCAGATATCTTAGAAATGGATATGGTTGATTTGCTAGAAGGCGATAACCTGACTATTCCCGAATCCTACTTTGAATTAAAATATAAATTATTGAAGTTTCCAAGTTATGGAGATTCTGAGAGAATGCAACAAAAGTCAGAGCTAATTACTAGTATTTATGATACTTATATGGATATCTTACCTGAAGATGAGCTGTTTACTTTGGAGCTATTAGAAAATATCCAAGAGCATCGCATTACAGGTAATAGCGTAGAAGCAGAAGTGATTTTTGAAGATTACTTCTCACAATTATTAACTAAACAACACTACCAGTTGAATGATCTTTTGTTGTCAAGTTATTATTTGATTCAGTGTTTAGATAGAGGGGGAAATGAGGAGCATATTTTTACAATTATAAAAACGATACTTTCGCAACAAACTAGAAGTTGTGATGATTATAATTTTGCTCTTTTAGGTGCTCTATCTGCTATTGCTGATTTCTATGTTGTTAATGAGCATTTTTCTGATATTGGTTATTTGGTAGAAAAAATGAATAGCGTAATGGAACTCACACGGCAACATAGTCTAAAACCAGTTGTTACTGTTTTAGAGGCTAAATATTATCTTCTAGTCTGTAAAGATTTTACACATGCTAAAAAGCTATATGATTTGGCAATTTTTCTTGCACAAACTTTTGGAGATGAAGTTTTGGCACAGGGGATTGCTCAAGAAATGAAAAAAGATGGGCTAACATGACATTTATGTCATGTTCAAATACTAAAAACTACTTTACAATAGTCTTATCATCTAATAGGAGGTAAGCATTATGAAAAAGAGTTCAGTGATTAACAGTATCTTGATGTTTAGTATTTTTTTCTTTTTACTTGGCTAATCAATCTAACTTCCTTCACTTTCGGAGGGAGTTTTTTTGTCCCCGTACAGTTTTTATGAGAGTCTCTTGTTCTGCTATTTTTAGAGTGTTATAATGAATAACATGACAAGATATAAAGCAATTGTTTCTTATGATGGCTCTGCATTTTCTGGCTTTCAGCGCCAGCCTCATGCACGTAGCGTTCAGGAAGAAATAGAAAAAACATTAAAAAGACTAAATAGTGATCAAGAAGTGACGATCTATGGTGCAGGGCGAACGGATGCTGGTGTCCATGCATACGGTCAAGTCATTCATTTTGACCTGCCACAATTACGAGATGTTGAGAAATTACGTTTTGGCTTAGATACGCAGTGTCCAGAGGATATTGATATCGTTAAGGTTGAGGTAGTTGATGAGCAATTTCATGCAAGGTACAATAAACATAGTAAAACTTATGAATTTCTTGTGGATAGTGGCCGTCCTAAAAATCCTATGATGCGCCATTACGCAACTGCCTATCCTTATCCTTTAGATTTGGCTTTAATGCAAGAAGCTATTCAAGATTTGATTGGAACACATGATTTTACAGGTTTCACTGCATCAGGTACCAGTGTTGAAAATAAGGTCAGGACAATCACAGAAGCCAGTGTTCGTCAGGGAGATAGTCCTCAGTTTTTTATCTTTACCTTCAAAGGAAATGGTTTTTTATACAAACAGGTAAGAAATATGGTTGGAACCCTTTTAAAAATCGGAAATGCTCGTATGCCAGTATCACAAATTAAGACAGTCTTAACATCAAAAAATCGTGATTTAGCTGGACCAACTGCGGCTCCAGAAGGTTTGTATTTAAAGGAGATTAGCTATGAAGAATAAATTTATTTTGGCTCTATCGGGAAATGATATTTTCAGTGGTGGGGGCTTACACGCAGATTTGACGACCTATACTGTTAATAAATTGCATGGCTTTGTAGCTGTGACGTGTTTGACAGCAGTAACGGAAAATGGTTTTGAGGTTTTCCCAACCGACAAAGGGATATTCTCGGCCCAATTAAGCAGTTTGAAAGATGTTGATTTTTCAGCTATTAAGATTGGCCTTTTGCCAAATATTGAAATCGCACAAAAGTCTTTGGACTTTATCAAAAGCCATTCTGACTGTCCAGTTGTTTTAGATCCTGTTTTAGTGTGTAAGGAAAATCATGACTTGGAAGTGAGTCAGCTAAGAGATGAGTTGATTAAGTTTTTCCCATATGTGACTATTGTCACGCCAAATTTAGCAGAAGCGCAGCTTTTGACCCAAACAAGGATTACAAATCTTGAGGAGATGAAAGCTGCAGCTAAAATCTTATACGATTTAGGAGCTAGACATGTTGTCATTAAGGGGGGGAATCGTTTCCATCAAGAACAAGCGACTGATGTCTTTTATGACGGTCAAGATTACAAGATATTAGAATATCCTGTTTTGCCACAAAATAATATTGGAGCAGGTTGTACCTTTGCTTCAAGTATTGCCAGTCAACTGGTTTTAGGAAAATCTGTCTTAGAAGCCGTTGCTGTATCTAAAGACTTTGTTTATCAAGCGATTCAATCATCTGATCAGTATGGAGTGGTACAATATGAAGAAAACTAATATCAATTTGCTAGCACAATTGGCTATTATTACAGCGCTAAGTATTATTTTGGGGATTTATGTCCAAATTAAGACACCGACTGGTTTTCTAACCTTGTTAGATGCTGGGATTTATTTTAGTGCTTTTTACTTTGGTAAAAAAGAAGGTGCTATTGTCGGTGCTTTATCTGGTTTTTTGATTGACTTGATTTTAGGTTATCCTCAGTGGATGTTTATCAGCTTATTGGCACATGGGGGACAAGGTTACTTTGCGACATGGCATAAAAACAAAGTACTTAGCTTAAGTATCGCTTCTCTTGTGATGGTAGGGACCTACTTTTTATTTTCTATTTTCTTTTATAATTTAGGAGAGGCTCTTTCAGGAGTTTTAGGAAATGTGATGCAGAATTTTGTTGGAATGGCAGTTGGTTATTTCTTAGCTCGCATCTTAAAGGAACGTGTAGGATAGGAGGAGTCTGTGATGGATTTACAACGGTTAGAAAAAGAAACTAGAGCACTTATTTTAGACATTCTTGATCGATCAAAGATTAAAGCTAACCATATTTTTGTTTTAGGGTTATCTTCTAGTGAAGTGGCTGGTGAAATCATTGGGACGGCTTCGAGCCAAAAAATAGGTGAAGTGATTGTAAAGACTTTGTTGAATGAGCTAACCCCGCGTGGGATTTATTTAGCGGTTCAAGGTTGTGAACATCTCAATCGAGCTTTGGTAGTAGAGCGTCAATTAGCAGAAGATAAAGATCTTGAAATCGTCAATGTTTTACCCAACCTTCATGCGGGAGGCAGTGGTCAATTGGCGGCCTTTAAGTATATGTCAGATCCAGTTGAGGTGGAAGAAGTGGTTGCACATTCTGGTTTAGACATTGGGGACACTTCCATTGGGATGCACATCAAACGTGTCCAAGTTCCGCTTAGACCAATTTATCGTGAGTTGGGCGGTGCTCATGTGACTGCTCTAACCACACGACCTAAGTTAATTGGTGGGGCAAGGGCTACTTATCATGATGATCCTATTAGAAAATACTAAGAGAGTGAAAAAAACGAAAAGTAAGTAAAGAAATAGGCTATAAAAGACAGTTAAGATGTCTTTTCTAGCCTATTTTTATTTAGGTTAAAGTAGCGGTGCCTTGATCAGTTGTGAGTGCTTTTGATGTTGTTCTTAATAAAGTAAACTCTGAAATGTGTCTCTAGGTGACGGGGTCTGATGGTGTGATAAGATTTTGTTCCTTTAGGGCCTCTTGGTAGAGTTTATAAAAAGTATAGTAAATCTCGTTTTGTTTTCCATTTTCAGTGATAATGTCAATTCTAAAAACAAAAGTCCCTGTTGTTGTCGTTCGGCCGCCAAGGATAATAGGACTACCGATGATTTCTGGATAGTGTCCGACTTCTTTCTGATTGACTTGGTGAATAACGTCAGTAACCTGTTCTAAGTCAGAATCAAAAGGGAGAGGGAGGTCGATTTGAGCCTTCATTTGCCCACGTGATTGGTTGCCGACAATGGTGATATTTCGATTTGGGATAAAGTAAACCGTGCCATCGACACTTTTAACCTGAGTTGTTCGCAAGCCAACACTGGTAACAGTCCCTGTAATGGTGGAGACTTGTATGCTGTCACCAACATCGAATTGACGTTCAAAAAGGATAAAAAATCCATTAACAAGATCGGTCAAAAAACCTTGTGCTCCAAGGCCCACAGCTATTCCAGCTATTCCTGCACCAGCAAGAAGGCTAGATATAGGCAATCCTAATAGAGATAAAATCCAATACAGGACAAAGAACCCTAAAGTGTAGTCCATCACATTTTGGGATAATTTAATAAGAGTTTCTTGTCGTCCCTTGGTTTGACCAGAGAAGTTAACCGATTTAACGATGGTTTTTTTAAAGGCATAGTGGGCAAAACGCTTGACTAAACTATAAGCTATCAGTAAAGCTATAACAGCTAATAATTTTGAGGTAAGAGAAATAGCTAAACTTTCAATGTCAAGGCTATTCCAGTATTTTGTGATAAATGACATAATTCCTCCTTTGATTATAGTTTAGCAAAAAAAAGCTTCTACGTGTTCCTGTAGAAGTCTGAGTAAAAAAATAGAAGAAAAAGTTTGTTCTTAAAGGTGAAACAAGATAAAAAAAGTTTGAATTTACTATTAAATGTGATAAAATGAAAGGTGAAATAAAATTTTTAAGGAGAATTGACTTAATGTCTACATCATTTGAAAACAAAGCGACAAACCGTGGTGTGATTACCATCACGATTGGTCAAGATAAAATCAAACCAGCCCTTGACCAAGCTTTTAATAAAGTAAAGAAAGATTTGAATGTGCCAGGTTTCCGTAAAGGTCATATGCCACGCCCTGTCTTTAACCAACGTTTTGGTGAAGAAGCACTTTTTGAAGATGCTTTGAACAGCATTTTGCCATCAGCTTATGCTGCAGCTGTTGAAGAGCTTGGACTTGATATCGTTGCACAACCAAAAATTGACGTGGTTTCAATGGAAAAAGGTCAAGACTGGACAGTAACAGCTGAAGTTGTGACAAAACCAGAAGTTAAATTGGGTGACTATAAAGACCTTGAAGTTTCTGTAGAAGTTTCAAAAGAAGTTACTGATGAAGAAGTTGATGCTAAGGTTGAACGTGAGCGTAATAACTTGGCTGAACTTGTTATTAAAGATGGAGCTGCTGAGCAAGGCGATACTGTTGTGATTGACTTTGTTGGTTCAGTTGACGGTGTTGAATTTGACGGTGGTAAAGGCGATAACTTCTCACTTGAACTTGGTAGTGGTCAATTCATCCCAGGTTTTGAAGACCAATTAGTTGGTGCAAAAGCTGGTGAAACAGTTGAAGTAAACGTTACTTTCCCAGAAGATTATCAAGCTTCAGATCTTGCAGGTAAAGCAGCTAAATTTGTGACAACTGTTCACGATGTTAAAGCTAAAGAAGTTCCTGCGCTTGATGATGAATTAGCAAAAGATATTGATGATGAAGTGGCAACACTTGATGAATTAAAGGCTAAATATCGTAAAGAGCTTGAAGCAGCAAAAGAGATTGCATTTGATGATGCAGTAGAAGGTGCGGCGCTTGAGTTAGCAGTTGCAAACGCTGAAATCGTTGAATTGCCAGAAGAGATGGTTCACGAAGAAGTACACCGTGCTATGCAAGAGTTCATGGGTAATATGCAACGTCAAGGAATCTCTCCTGAAATGTACTTCCAATTAACAGGTACAAGTGAAGAAGACCTTCACAAGCAATACGAAGCAGATGCAGATCGTCGTACACGCACAAATCTTGTGATTGAAGCAATTGCTAAAGCAGAAGGTTTTGAAGCATCTGAAGAAGAGATTGAAAAAGAAATCACTGACTTGGCTACTGAGTACAAAATGCCAGTTGAACAAGTTCGTTCACTTCTATCAGCTGACATGTTGAAACATGATATCGCAATGAAAAAAGCAGTAGAAGCGATCACAAGCACTGCTAAAGTGAAGTAATAAAACGATAAAAGATTGGAATGCTCCAGTCTTTTATTTTT
>NZ_JBNPOS010000034.1:0-18591 GCF_050315295.1 Streptococcus sp. SGI.013 | reverse complement strand
AAATCATTTATTTAACCCTATTATAAAAAATAATAATTTGTTATAATGGACAATATTACTTGATGGAGGATAGAGATGAGATGCAGGTTATTGAGAAGGCACCAGCAAAAATAAATCTTGGTTTAGATATTATTGGTAAACGACAAGATGGGCTTCACGAGCTGTCAATGATTATGATGAGTGTTGATCTGAATGATTATGTTATGGTTTCTAGCTTGAGTGAGGATGAGATTGTGATTGAAACCAATTCTACTCGAATTCCTTCGGATTCTAAAAATGATGTTTATAAGGCCTGTCAGTTACTTAAGGAGAAGTATAATATCAGATCGGGTGTTAAAGTAGTGTTAGAGAAAAAAATACCGGTTTGTGCTGGTATGGGAGGAGGCTCTAGCAATGCTGCAGCAACTTTACGTGCTTTAAATAAATTGTGGAACTTAAATTTGTCGTTGGAAGAGTTAGCTGAAATTGGTGGAAAAATTGGAACAGATGTTCCTTATTGCGTATATGGTGGGTGCGCGTTAGTCTCAGGTTGGGGTAATGAGGTGTTACCTTTAGAATGTGTTCCTAAATTTTGGGTAGTATTAGTCAAGCCAAATTTTGGTATTTCAACACGAACAGTTTTTTCTGATCTAAGTATGGATTCTCTAAGTCATGTTGACATTGAAAATTTAAGAGTTTCTATTTTAGAAAAAAATTATGATGCCATGGTGAATTATATGGGGAATTCCCTTGAATCTATTAGTATTGCTAAGAAACCCTTTATTAATCGTATTAAGGAGAAAATGGTAGAAGCTGGGGCAGATGTGGCTTTGATGACAGGAAGTGGTCCAACAGTTTTTGCTGTTTGTCGTAGTGAGAAGCAGGCTAATCGTGTAGTAAATAGTATGAGAGGCTTTTGTAAAGAAGTTTATAAAGTCAGAACACTTTAAAAGAAGTTTAAGTCTTATAGTTAGAAATAGAGATGTCCATTATAGGTAATACTGTTGAGTCGTGAGAACCTATCTCACGACAATTGTCTGAAGCAGCTGTGATTTTCAGAATTTACTTGTTAATTGGAGGGATTAAAATTTGAAAAAAGAGGTAGAGTTTTAAATAAGAATACTTAGTTTTGAGAACTTGTGTGACTTAGGGATTGATTGTCAGAACTACTATTACTAATAAGTAGTTGATCTTTCAAAATTACTTTTGCCTATTTTTACACTCAGAGATCAAGAAATAGACGAAACATCATTGCTACCTTACTATTTTTATGTTATGATGTAGGAGTATTAAATTAACTGGTTAAGGAAATAGGCTGTGGAAAAATTATCAATTAAATTGGATCAGACGCTGAATTATATTTTGTTAAAGGCTGAAAATCAACATGAACTGTTGATTGGAGATTGTCGTAGTGACGTTAAGGTGACTAATACTCAGGAGCATATTTTAATGCTATTATCTGAAAAGCAGTTGACTAACTCGGAGCTGGCGAAACATTTACATATTTCTCAGGCAGCTGTGACTAAGGCAGTAAAATCTTTAGTGCGTATGGGGCTTTTAGAGACTCAGAAGGATACTAAGGATGCTCGAGTGACATATTTTGTGTTGACGGATGAAGCGAGACCTATTGCAGAAGAGCATCGTCATCATCACGAGGAGACTTTGGGAGCATATGGGGAATTGTTAAAAAGATATTCAAATAGTGAAAAGAGTATTATTTATCGATTTTTAGATGATTTAAGTAAGGAGTTAGGGGAATCATGAGATATATAACTGTAACAGATTTGTCATTTCAATATGATGCTGATCCTGTATTAGAGCATATTAATTATCATTTGGATAGTGGGGAGTTTGTTACTTTAACAGGAGAAAATGGTGCGGCAAAATCTACCTTGATTAAAGCGACTTTGGGAATCTTAAAACCTAAGGTAGGTTTGGTTGAAATTGCAAAGCACAATACTAGTGGAAAAAAATTGCGCATTGCTTATTTGCCGCAACAAATTGCTAGCTTTAATGCCGGCTTCCCTTCGACAGTTTATGAATTTGTTAAATCTGGACGCTACCCTAGACAGGGCTGGTTTCGACGGTTGACGCAACATGATGAAGAGCATATCAAAGTTAGTTTAGAATCAGTTGGAATGTGGGAAAATCGTCATAAGCGAATTGGTGCTCTTAGTGGTGGTCAAAAACAACGTGTCGTGATTGCACGTATGTTTGCCAGTGATCCCGATATTTTTGTGCTAGATGAACCAACAACGGGAATGGATGCTGGTACGGCAAAAACATTTTATCAATTGATGTCACATAGTGTGAAAAATCATGGAAAATCTGTTTTGATGATTACACATGATCCCGATGAAGTGAGTGATTACACTAATCGTAATATCCACCTCGTACGAAATCAAGATCTACCATGGCGTTGTTTTAATGTCCACGATAGAGATGAAAGAGGTGAGGAAGCATGATGGATATTTTAGCTTATGATTTTATGCAGCGAGCTTTGCTGGCTGTGGCTGCTATGAGCATTTTTGCGCCTATATTAGGAATTTTTTTGATTTTGCGTCGCCAGAGCTTGATGAGTGATACCTTAAGCCATGTTTCTTTATCAGGTGTAGCTGTTGGTGTGGTTTTAGGAGTTTCTCCCACTTGGACGACTATTATAGTTGTTGTTATTGCAGCAATTGTGCTGGAGTATCTGAGAACAGTTTATAAGCATTACATGGAAATTTCAACGGCTATTTTGATGTCGATGGGACTAGCACTATCTCTTATTATTATGAGTAAGGCAGATAACTCTAGCAGTTTAAGTTTAGATCAATATTTGTTTGGCTCTGTTATTACGATTAGTCAAGAACAAGTAATAGCTTTATTTCTTATCGCAGCTACTATTGTTCTACTGACATTTTTATTTATTCGTCCCATGTATATTTTAACTTTTGATGAAGACACTGCTTTTGTTGATGGATTACCAGTTCGGGCGATGTCAATTGCCTTTAATGTTGTGACTGGTGTTGCAATCGCCTTAATGATACCAGCAGCGGGAGCATTACTTGTTTCTACTATTATGGTTTTACCAGCTAGTATTGCCATGAGATTAGGTCGGAGTTTTAAGGCCGTTATTTTTATTGGGATGTTGATTAGCGTGATTTCCATGATTGGAGGAATCTTCTTGTCTTACTGGGCTGAGACTCCTGCTAGCGCCACGATTACTATGATTTTGATTATTTTATTTGTTTTGGTGAGTCTGATTAATCGACTACTCAAAATCTAACGTAAGCTTGGTAATATAAAATGGTGAGAGGTCGGATCTTCATCTTATCTCTTTCCTTATGCAACGGGGTATAATAAAAACGAGAGCCAAATGGCTCTCGTTTTTATTGGTAATGGGATTTAAATTTTTCTCGTCGTTCTTGGTGTTTCTTTTCAAAGAAAGCAGCTCCTAAGAAGGAGACTATTGGCCTTAAGATATAGAAATAAAAGGCAACTGTTGGGTTAAAGTAGGCAAATATAATAACTATAAGGTTGAAAATAGCAACCGTTAGTAGTTGACGTAAATGGGCGACAGAGGCAAATTTGCGCGTGTAAGTCGTTCCAGAAAACTTTTCTTGTATGACAAAATAATTTAAGATTGACTGGCAAAGATTAACTGCAATCGTGACAATACCATATCCAACAACTGCACTTGTTGTAATACCTTCCATCATCCATCTTGTAAAGAGGGGGATGAGAGCAAGTGTTGCCATAAAATTGAATTGAACAATTAAGATTTTGCTGGTTGCATGTTCAATCTGGCCAAGAATCTTGTGGTTATCATACCAAAAATCCGCTACGATGAAAAAGGATACAAAGAAGATAAGGATACCTGTCAAAAAATGATGTAAATCAATGGTATCGCTTGGTAGCGGAATTTCTAATAACATCATGGTGATAATCACTCCGATAACGGCATCAGAGAAGACCTCTATATGTTCTTTCAAGCGTTTGGCACGACGTATTTCATCATTGTGATAGACTTGTTCTAGAGCCTTTTGCCGTTCCTTAGCAGATAGCTTTTCTAACTCGGGATGAAGGAGGCTGGCCTCTTGTGCCATTTGTTCAAAGTAGTCATTCCAATCCTTTTGTTTTTCTGTCTTTTCTTTCACCTTCTGCATGTCGTTCTCCTAGTAGGTCAAGACAGAATATTTTTTCTTCCCACGGCGGATAACCGTTAATTCGTTGTCAATCTTGTCACTATCAGAAAGGCTGTAATCTAGATCTTGTACACGTTCTCCATTGATGTAGATGGCACCGTTTTGGACATCTTCTCGAGCTTGGCGCTTAGATGGACTAATACCAGCAGTCACTAAGATGTCGACGATATTAAGGTTATCGTCAGCTTGTACGGCGTAGTTTGGTACATTGCTAAGACCTTGTTTAAGTTCCTTAGCAGAGAGGTTTTTGATATTTCCTGCAAATAGTTGCTCTGTAATGTTGAGAGCTTGCTTGTAAGCTTCCTCACCGTGTACAAGTGTCACAACTTCTTTGGCCAAGATTTTTTGGGCTAAACGTTCATGACGGGCAGCGTTAAATTGTTCCTCAATCTCTGCAATCTCATCAAGGGATAAGAACGTAAAGATTTTCAAGAAACGGACAGCATCATCATCCATGACATTGAGCCAGAACTGGTACATTTCATATGGTGACGTCTTGTTGGCATCTAGCCAAACGGCGTTGCCTTCTGATTTGCCAAATTTCTTTCCAGTTGAGTCTGTGATGAGGGGAACAGTCATGACATGTCCTGTTTTATCTGCTTTACGACGGAGGAGCTCAGTTCCCGCAGTCATGTTGCCCCATTGGTCAGAGCCGCCGATTTGGAGGGTAACATTATGGGTACGGTTGAGTTCGTAAAAATCGTAACCTTGCATGATTTGGTAGGCGAATTCGGTGTAAGAAATCCCTGTTTCGATACGTTTTTTGACAGAGTCTTTACTCATCATGTAGTTAACGGTAAAGTATTTTCCGACATCGCGTAAGAAGTCGATAAAGCTAATGGTTCCAAACCAGTCGTAGTTGTTAACCATTTCGGCTTTATTGTCACCGTTTTCAAAATCGAGGAAACGAGAGAGCTGACCTTGGATTTTAGTAACCCATCCCTCTACCGTTTCTTTGGTTTGAAGGCTACGCTCAGCATCTTTAAAAGATGGGTCCCCAACAAGTCCAGTAGCACCTCCTACAAGGGCGTAAGGTTTGTGACCAGCTAACTGCAAGCGACGGCTAGTTAGGATGGCAACGAGGTGACCAAGGTGTAGGCTGTCTGCAGTTGGATCATAGCCTGTATAATAAGAAACCTGTCCTTCTGTTAGGGCTTTTACTAAGGCTTCTTCGTCAGTCGTTTGAAAGACCAAGCCACGAGCTTTGAGTTCTTCAAAAATATTCATTAGGCTTTCTCCATTTCTATAATGTTTCTAGACCATTATAGCAGAAAAAACTTGGTGAGTGCAAGGTTTTCGCAATTTTGCTATAATGTAAAATGAGGTGTTTTTATGTCTAAATTAAAAAAATCATCCGCTCCTAAAGAATCAAAGGACAGGTTTACTTTGTCAGATATTGGAGCTATTATTTTACGGACAATGAAGTTGATGTCTAACTTCGTTCATGTGTTATTACTTTTATTATTTATGTTAGGGCTGGGGATGGCTTTTGGCTATCTTGGTAGCCAAATTGAAAATGTCAAGATTCCAAGTAAGACGTCTTTGGTATCACAAGTTGATGCCTTGACCCGTATTTCAAAAATGAATTACTCTGATGGGAGTTTGATTGCGAATATTGATACCGATTTATTACGTACTCCAGTTGAAAGCTCTGCTATTTCAGAAAATGTCAAAAAAGCTGTTATTGCAACTGAGGATGAAAATTTTGAAAGCCATAATGGTGTAGTGCCTAAGGCAGTGTTTAGAGCAACCTTAACCTCTGTTCTTGGCTTGGGTGAAACCAGTGGTGGATCAACTTTGACGCAACAATTAATCAAACAACAGGTGTTAGGAGATGATCCTACCTTCAGTCGTAAATCGAAAGAAATTATCTATGCTTTAGCCCTAGAACGCTATACGGATAAGGATAATATTTTAACCGATTACCTTAATGTCTCTCCTTTTGGGCGTAATTATCAAGGGCGTAATATTGCTGGGATTGAAGAAGCTGCTCAAGGGATTTTCGGAAAATCTGCTGCAGATTTAACGATTCCACAAGCTGCATTTTTAGCCGGATTGCCACAAAGTCCAATTGTCTATTCTCCTTATAATGCTGACGGTAGTTTTAAAAGTGATGAGGAAATGGCTTTAGGAATCAAACGCTCACAAAATGTTTTATACAGTATGTATCGTGCAGGAGTATTGTCTCAATCAGATTATGAAAGTTACAAAGCATATGATATAAAACAGGACTTTAGACAACCAGAAGCTGCAGAGGCTGTTAGCCATGATTATCTTTACCATGAGGTCTTCTCTGAAGCACAGACAATCATGTATGACTATCTGATCAAGGAAGATAATGTTTCAGAAGCTGATTTGAAAAATGAAGATGTTCAAAGTTCATATATGGAAAAAGCAGCCCAAGCCCTACGTTTAGGAGGCTATACCGTTTCTACAACCATTAATAAAGGGATTTACGAAGCTATGCAGACAGCAGCAGCTCAATATGGTAGTCTTTTGGACGATGGGACTGGTACTGTTGAAATGGGAAATGTTCTTATGGATAACAGTACAGGAGCTATTCTAGGTTTTGTTGGTGGTCGTGATTATAGCACTAACCAAAATAACCATGCATTTGATACGGAACGCTCACCAGGTTCAAGTATTAAGCCAATTTTGGCATACGCACCAGCTATTGATCAGGGCTTAATGGGATCAGCAAGTATTTTGTCGAATTATCCGACAACCTTCTCTAGCGGGGAGTCTATTATGCACGACGATAGTAAGGGGACAGCTGCCATGACACTTCAAGATGCTTTAAATACGTCTTGGAATATCCCTACTTTTTGGACGTATAAACTGCTTCAATCCAGTGGTGTCAATGTTCAAGGATACATGGAAAAAATGGGCTATAACATCCCAGATTATAGCATTGAAAGTCTCCCAATGGGCGGGGGAGCTGATATGACTGTCGCTCAACAAACCAATGGCTACCAAACCCTGGCGAATAAAGGGGAATATCATGAGAAACATATGGTAGATAAAATTACGGCAGCTGATGGGACAGTTATTTATGAGTACGATACAACTCCAACCCAAGTTTATTCAGCAGCAGCAGCGACTATCATGGTTGACCTAATGCGTGGTGTGATTACCTCTGGGACAACGACTCCTTTCTTAGATAATCTAAAATCGATTAATCCAACTTTAGCAGGTGCTGATTGGGTTGGTAAAACGGGGACAAGTAATACCTATGTTGACTCATGGTTAATGCTATCAACTCCAACGGTGACTCTAGGGTCATGGACAGGACATGATGATAATACGTCAATGTCCTCAACCTCTTACAGTAATCAAGCGCGCTATGTCTCTAATTTGGTTAATAGTATTTACCAAGCAGATAGTAACATTTTTGGAATTGGACAGAAGTTCCAGCTAGATGATAGCGTGATTAAATCAACGGTTCTCAAGTCAACAGGACAAAAACCAGGAACGGTCTCAGTCAATGGACGGAGCGTAACCGTTAACGGAGAGACAACCACTAGTTATTGGGCAAAAAATGGCGCACCTGTTACTACTTATGACTTCATGATTGGTGGGACAGATGCTGATCGTCAAAGTGCATGGGCTAGTATTGTTGGCTCATCTAATTCAAGTAGCACAAGGTCATCTCGTACCTCAAGTTCCTCTACAAATAACAACTAGAAATCTTGTCAAACTGATCAAAATAGGGTATAATACTATAGAGTATTTGTCGTCTGCTTTGATTGAAATATTGTCCAATCAGGGCTTACAGCAGTTAAATCAAACTTTCATAAAGGAGATTTAGCTGCTCTTTTTGTGCCTATTTTTAGGAAAATGATGTTTTGTAACATAAAAATAAAGATTCTAAAAATTCACAATTAGGACAAAGAATTGGAAAATAGTGGTTTACTGATTCAGTAAATTTTTGAGAGAAAAAGGAGCTAAAAACTTGGCAGGACATGAAGTTCAATACGGGAAACACCGTACACGTCGTAGCTTTTCAAGAATCAAAGAAGTTCTTGATTTACCAAACTTGATTGAAATTCAAACCGATTCATTCCAAGATTTCCTTGATCAAGGTTTGAAAGAGGTATTTGAAGATGTGCTTCCAGTGTCAAACTTTACAGACACTATGGAGCTTGAATTTGTTGGTTATGAGCTAAAAGAGCCTAAATATACTCTAGAAGAAGCGCGTGCTCATGATGCAAACTATTCAGCCCCAATTTTTGTCACTTTCCGCTTAGTGAACAAGGAAACGGGAGAGATTAAGACGCAGGAAGTGTTCTTTGGAGATTTCCCATTGATGACAGAGATGGGAACATTTATTATCAATGGTGCTGAGCGTATTATTGTATCGCAGTTGGTTCGCTCACCAGGTGTTTATTTCCATGATAAAGTGGATAAAAATGGGAAGGTCGGTTACGGCTCAACTGTTATCCCAAACCGTGGGGCTTGGTTGGAATTAGAAACTGACTCAAAAGATATTGCTTATACGCGTATTGACCGCACTCGTAAAATTCCATTTACAACACTTGTGCGAGCACTTGGTTTTTCAGGTGACGATGAAATTATTGATATCTTTGGTGACGGCGACTTGGTTCGTAACACGATTGAAAAAGATACGCATAAAAATCCAAATGATTCTCGCACAGATGAAGCACTTAAAGAAATCTATGAACGTCTTCGTCCAGGCGAGCCTAAAACTGCTGATAGTTCACGTAGTTTGTTGATAGCTCGATTCTTTGATGCACGTCGTTATGATTTGGCAGCAGTTGGACGCTATAAAATCAATAAAAAGCTTAGTGTCAAGACCCGTCTTTTAAACCAAACGATTGCAGAGAATTTGGTGGATCCTGAAACAGGAGAGATTCTTGTTGAGGCAGGAACTGTGATGACACGCAAAGTCATTGATTCTATTGCAGAGCATTTGGATGGAGATTTGAATAAATTAGTTTATACTCCAAATGATTATGCTGTTTTAACAGAGCCGGTTATCCTTCAAAAATTTAAAGTGGTGGCACCAAATGATCCAGATCGCGTCATCACCATTATCGGTAATGGTAATCCAGATGATAAAGTTCGTATCGTAACTCCTGCTGATATCTTAGCTGAAATCAACTACTTCTTGAACTTAGCAGAAGGTCTTGGAAAAGTGGATGATATCGACCATCTAGGAAATCGTCGCATTCGTGCCGTTGGTGAGCTCCTTGCTAACCAATTCCGTATTGGTCTTGCACGTATGGAACGTAACGTTCGTGAGCGTATGTCTGTGCAAGATAATGATGTTTTGACGCCACAGCAAATCATTAACATCCGTCCAGTTACAGCAGCTATTAAAGAGTTCTTTGGTTCATCACAGTTGTCACAGTTCATGGACCAACATAACCCACTTTCTGAGTTGTCTCACAAACGTCGTTTATCAGCCTTAGGACCTGGAGGTTTGACACGTGATCGTGCGGGATATGAAGTTCGAGACGTTCACTATACTCACTATGGTCGTATGTGTCCAATTGAGACACCTGAGGGACCAAACATTGGTTTGATTAACAACTTGTCGTCTTATGGTCATTTAAACAAATACGGCTTTATCCAAACACCGTATCGTAAGGTTGACCCAGAAACGCGTGCCGTAACAAATGAGATTGTATGGTTGACAGCCGATGAAGAAGATGAATACACTGTTGCACAGGCTAATTCAAAACTAAATGAAGATGGTACTTTTGCAGAGGAAATCGTTATGGGACGTCATCAAGGTAATAACCAAGAATTCCCATCAAGTGTTGTAGATTACATGGATGTTTCACCGAAACAGGTAGTTGCGGTTGCGACAGCATGTATTCCTTTCCTTGAAAACGATGACTCTAACCGTGCCCTCATGGGTGCCAACATGCAACGTCAGGCGGTTCCATTGATCAACCCACAAGCACCGTATGTTGGTACAGGTATGGAATATCAAGCTGCACATGATTCAGGAGCAGCTGTGATTGCGCAACATGCTGGTAAAGTTATCTATTCTGATGCTGATCGTGTTGAAGTTCGTCGTGAGGATGGCTCACTTGATGTTTACAAAGTGACAAAATTCCGTCGCTCCAATTCTGGTACTGCCTATAACCAACGTACCCTAGTTAAAGAGGGAGATATTGTTGAAAAAGGTGACTTTATCGCAGATGGTCCTTCCATGGAAAAAGGTGAGATGGCTCTTGGTCAAAACCCAATTGTCGCTTACATGACTTGGGAAGGTTATAACTTTGAGGATGCTGTTATCATGAGTGAACGATTGGTGAAAGAAGATGTTTACACATCTGTTCACCTGGAGGAGTTTGAAAGTGAAACACGTGATACTAAGTTAGGACCTGAAGAAATTACGCGTGAAATTCCAAACGTTGGTGAAGAAGCCCTTAAAGATCTCGATGAAATGGGAATTATTCGTATTGGTGCAGAGGTTAAAGAGGGCGATATCCTTGTTGGTAAAGTAACGCCTAAAGGTGAAAAGGACCTCTCAGCCGAAGAGCGCTTATTACATGCCATCTTTGGAGATAAGTCACGTGAAGTACGTGATACATCACTTCGTGTTCCACACGGTGGTGATGGTGTTGTTCGTGATGTTAAAATCTTTACACGTGCTAACGGTGATGAACTACAATCTGGTGTCAATATGCTGGTGCGTGTTTACATCGCTCAAAAACGTAAAATCAAAGTTGGAGATAAGATGGCCGGTCGTCACGGTAACAAGGGTGTCGTGTCACGTATTGTACCTGTTGAGGATATGCCGTATCTTCCAGACGGAACACCAGTGGATATCATGTTGAACCCTCTTGGGGTACCATCACGTATGAATATCGGTCAGGTTATGGAGCTTCACTTAGGTATGGCTGCACGTAACTTGGGTATCCATGTTGCTACACCAGTCTTTGATGGAGCTTCATCAGAGGATCTTTGGGACACTGTTCGTGAAGCAGGTATGGATTCAGATGCTAAGACAGTCCTTTATGACGGTCGTACAGGTGAGCCTTTTGACAACCGTGTGTCTGTTGGGGTCATGTATATGATTAAGCTTCACCATATGGTTGATGATAAACTCCATGCCCGTTCAGTCGGACCATACTCACTTGTCACACAACAGCCACTCGGAGGTAAAGCTCAGTTTGGTGGACAGCGTTTCGGTGAGATGGAGGTTTGGGCTCTTGAGGCTTATGGTGCATCAAATGTTCTTCAAGAAATCTTGACTTACAAGTCAGATGATGTGACTGGTCGTTTGAAAGCCTATGAAGCCATTACAAAAGGTAAGCCAATTCCAAAACCTGGTGTACCAGAATCATTCCGCGTTCTTGTTAAAGAATTGCAATCACTCGGTCTTGATATGCGTGTCCTTGATGAAGATGATAATGAAGTAGAACTTCGTGATCTTGATGAAGGAGAAGATGATGACGTGATGCACGTTGATGATCTTGAAAAAGCACGTGAAAAACAAGCGCGTGAAGCTGCTGAATTTGCAAGCGAAGAAGAGAAAAGAGACTAAAGTTAACTAAAGATAGAAGAGAGGAGAACACTCTCTTCTGTCTGATTTAGTTATGAAGAAATAGTTTAGAGGGTAACCTCTTGATTCGATTTAGAAAGGTAATAAATAGTGGTTGACGTAAATCGTTTTAAAAGTATGCAAATCACATTAGCCTCACCGAATAAAGTCCGTTCATGGTCTTATGGTGAAGTTAAAAAACCTGAAACTATCAACTACCGTACATTGAAACCAGAACGTGAAGGACTTTTTGATGAAGTTATTTTTGGTCCAACAAAAGACTGGGAATGTTCGTGTGGAAAATACAAGCGTATTCGTTATAAAGGTATTGTCTGTGACCGCTGTGGTGTAGAGGTAACACGAGCTAAGGTTCGTCGTGAACGTATGGGGCATATTGAGTTAAAAGCTCCAGTTTCACATATCTGGTACTTTAAAGGAATTCCATCGCGTATGGGATTAACACTTGATATGAGTCCACGTGCGCTTGAAGAGGTTATCTACTTTGCAGCCTATGTGGTGATTGATCCAATGGATACCCCACTGGAAGCAAAATCTCTCTTGACAGAAAGAGAATACCGTGAAAAGTTACAAGAGTACGGTCAAGGATCTTTTATCGCTAAGATGGGAGCTGAGGCTATTCAAGATCTTCTTAAGCGTGTTGACCTTGAGTCAGAAATTGCGACGTTAAAAGAAGAACTTAAAACAGCTTCTGGTCAGAAACGTATTAAAGCAGTCCGTCGTTTAGACGTTTTAGATGCTTTTTATAAGTCTGGTAATAAACCGGAGTGGATGATTTTAAATATTTTGCCAGTCATTCCACCTGATCTTCGTCCGATGGTACAATTGGATGGTGGTCGCTTTGCAGCATCAGACTTAAACGATCTTTATCGTCGTGTAATTAATCGTAATAACCGTTTGGCTCGTCTTTTAGAGCTTAATGCTCCAGGTATCATCGTACAAAATGAGAAGCGTATGCTTCAAGAAGCGGTAGATGCTTTGATTGATAACGGTCGCCGTGGTCGTCCTATTACAGGACCAGGTAGCCGTCCGCTTAAATCACTCAGTCACATGCTTAAAGGTAAGCAAGGACGTTTCCGTCAAAACTTGCTTGGTAAGCGTGTTGACTTCTCGGGACGTTCCGTTATCGCTGTTGGTCCAACTCTGAAAATGTATCAGTGTGGTGTGCCACGTGAAATGGCAATTGAGCTCTTTAAGCCATTTGTAATGCGTGAAATTGTAGCTAAAAATATTGCGCAAAACGTTAAAGCAGCAAAACGTTTGATTGAACGTGGGGATGATCGCATTTGGGATATCTTGGAAGAAGTGATCAAAGAACACCCTGTTCTGTTGAACCGCGCACCAACTCTTCACCGTTTGGGTATTCAAGCTTTTGAACCAGTCCTTATCGATGGTAAAGCCCTTCGCTTGCACCCACTTGTCTGTGAAGCCTACAACGCGGACTTTGACGGTGACCAAATGGCGATTCACGTTCCATTGTCAGAAGAAGCTCAAGCTGAAGCACGTCTTTTGATGCTTGCGGCTGAACATATCTTGAACCCTAAAGATGGTAAACCTGTTGTTACTCCATCTCAGGATATGGTATTGGGGAACTATTACTTGACTATGGAAGATGCTGGTCGTGAAGGTGAAGGAATGGTCTTCAAGGATGCTGATGAAGCGGTGATGGCTTATCGTAATGGTTATGTTCATTTGCATTCACGTGTGGGTATTGCTGTTGATAGTATGCCAAATAAACCTTGGAAAGATAACCAACGTCATAAAATTATGATCACAACAGTTGGTAAAATTCTTTTCAATGCGGTTATTCCAGATGATCTTCCATATCTTCAAGAACCAAATAATGCTAACTTGACAGAAGGAACACCAGATAAATACTTCCTTGAACCAGGTTCAGACATTAAAGCTGCTATTGCAGACTTAGAGTTAAATGTTCCATTCAAGAAGAAAAATCTTGGAAATATTATTGCAGAGACCTTTAAACGTCTTCGTACAACTGAAACTTCTGCCTTTCTTGACCGTCTAAAAGACCTTGGATATTATCACTCAACCTTAGCAGGTCTTACAGTGGGTATTGCAGATATTCCAGTGATTGATAATAAACAAGAAATCATTGATGTTGCTCACCACAAGGTTGAAGAAATCAATAAAGCATTCCGTCGTGGTTTGATGACGGATGATGACCGTTATGTGGCAGTCACAACAACTTGGCGTGAAGCAAAAGAAGCTCTTGAAAAACGCTTGATTGAAACACAGGATCCTAAGAACCCAATCGTTATGATGATGGACTCTGGAGCGCGTGGTAATATCTCAAACTTCTCACAGCTTGCCGGTATGCGTGGTCTGATGGCAGCGCCTAACGGACGCATCATGGAACTTCCGATCCTGTCAAACTTCCGAGAAGGACTTTCGGTATTGGAAATGTTCTTCTCAACTCACGGTGCTCGTAAAGGTATGACCGATACAGCCCTTAAGACTGCCGATTCAGGATACCTTACTCGTCGTTTGGTTGATGTGGCTCAAGATGTTATTATCCGTGAGGATGATTGTGGCACTGATCGTGGTTTGACCATTACAGCAATTACAGATGGTAAAGAGGTTACAGAAACACTTGAAGAGCGCTTGGCAGGTCGTTATACTAAGAAATCTGTTAAACATCCTGAAACGGGCGAATTACTTATTGGTCCAAATAAACTGATTACTGAAGATAAGGCTGTTGAGATTGTTAAGGCTGGTGTAGAAGAAGTGACAATCCGTTCTGTCTTTACATGTAATACACGTCATGGTGTTTGCCGTCACTGTTATGGTATTAACTTGGCAACAGGAGATGCGGTTGAGGTCGGAGAAGCAGTTGGAACAATTGCCGCTCAATCTATCGGTGAGCCAGGTACACAGCTTACCATGCGTACCTTCCACACGGGAGGGGTTGCCTCAAATACAGATATCACTCAAGGTCTTCCTCGTATCCAAGAGATCTTTGAAGCTCGTAATCCTAAAGGGGAAGCGGTTATCACTGAAGTTAAAGGTGAAGTTGTTAAAATTGAAGAAGATGCCGCAACGCGTACGAAGAAAGTTTATGTCGAGGGACAAACTGGTAAAGGTGAATATGTGGTGCCATTCACAGCACGTATGAAAGTCGAAGTTGGGGACCAAATTGCACGTGGTGCTGCTCTGACAGAAGGTTCTATTCAACCAAAACGTTTGCTTGAGGTACGTGATGCCCTTTCAGTAGAAACTTATCTTCTTGCTGAGGTACAAAAAGTTTACCGTAGCCAAGGGGTAGAAATCGGAGACAAACACGTTGAGGTTATGGTACGTCAGATGCTTCGTAAGGTTCGTGTCATGGATCCAGGGGATACAGATCTTCTACCAGGTACTTTGATGGACATCTCAGACTTTACAGATGCTAACAAAGATACTGTTATTTCAGGTGGTATTCCTGCAACAAGTCGTCCAGTGCTTATGGGAATTACTAAAGCCTCACTTGAGACAAATTCATTCTTGTCGGCAGCTTCATTCCAAGAAACAACACGTGTTCTGACAGATGCGGCTATCCGTGGTAAGAAAGATCATTTACTTGGTCTTAAAGAAAATGTTATTATCGGTAAAATCATTCCAGCTGGTACTGGTATGGCACGTTACCGTAATATTGAACCACAAGCTATCAATGAGATTGAAACACTTGAAGAAGAATCTGTGACAGTGACAGAATAATAAACAGAGAGATTGGTTGATCCAATCTCTTTTTTATGTCTTAATCGTTTTAGCTTTTGGTTTTAGTTGAGCAAAATCTTTCAAAATTATCCTTCTTTTTTATATAATAGAAGCCAAAGTAAGGAAGGTATGAGCAGATGTATCATGTAGTAGAGATGAAGGGGGATTTTGAACCCTGGTGGTTTTTAGAAGATTGGCAAGAGGATATTGTAAAAGTCCAGGAGTTTGATGATTACTATGAGGCATTAAAATGGTATAAGGTAGCTTGGCGTCGTTTGTATGCTGAATTTCCTCAATTTAATAGCCGTAGTGATCTTATGTCGGCTTTTTGGGATGAAACAGAGCAAAGATGGTGTGAGGAGTGTGATGAATACCTTCAACAGTACCACTCTATTTTATTATTATCCGATTGGGAAAAAATTCCAGACTCTTGGCGCAGACCTGGCTATAAAAAGAAAAATTGCCAAATTAAGCATCAAACCTGTCAAATAAAGAAAGAAAAAACCGTTAATTAGCGGTTTTTTTATTTTGTCTTTCCGAATAAATCAGTAGGAGGAGATATGATACAGAATTTTGGAAAAGAGTTAATTTCATTTGCTGTAGCAAAACAGGCCCAAGATCTATATTTATTACCTTGTGGGGCCAACTATAATATTTTTATCCGATCAGGAGAAAAGAAGGAGTATTTGCAATATGATGATCATCTTGATTTGTCTCATCTTATTAGTCACTTTAAATTTATGGCAGGAATGAATGTTGGTGAGCAACGTCGTCCACAACTAGGTTCTTGTGATTATGTTTATGATCAAGGAAAATCGGTTGCCTTACGTCTATCAAGCGTTGGGGATTATAAAGGACAAGAAAGTTTAGTGATTAGATTACTTCATGATGGTCAGTCTGATTTAAAATTTTGGGACGATAGTGATAAAAAAGTCGGGGAAGCTGTCAGTGGGAGAGGGTTGTATCTTTTTTCGGGTCCTGTAGGTAGTGGAAAAACCAGCTTGATGTACCAATTAGCTAAGGAAAAATTTTCTAACCAGCAGATTATTACAATTGAGGACCCAGTTGAAATCAAACAGAAAGAGATGTTACAACTACAGCTTAATGAAAGTATTGGAATGACTTATGATAGTTTGATTAAGTTGTCTCTTAGGCATCGTCCTGATTTATTGATTATTGGTGAAATTAGAGATTATGAAACAGCCCGTGCGGTTGTTAGAGCTAGCTTAACAGGGACTACGATTTTTTCAACCGTTCATGCTAAGAGTATCAAAGGAGTGTATGCAAGGCTACTAGAGTTGGGCGTTTCAGAATCAGAGTTAAAAAATAGTTTACAGGCTATTTTTTATCAACGTTTAATTAAAGGAGGAGGGTTAGTTGATGTGGCAAAAGAAAATTTCCAACAGCACTCAGCAAGAGTTTGGAATCAAAGCCTTGAAAAACTTTTTGACCAAGGAGAGATCACTCTTTCAGAAAAAATCACAGAAAGCATTAAAGATTGAGCAACAAAAAAAGATTATTCAGCTTTTTAGCAATCTTTATTCTAGTGGTTTTCATTTATCAGAAGTTGTAACGTTTTTGGAGCATAGCCGTTTGTTAGCACCAGTTTATATTAAGAGGATGCAGTCTTCTTTAGTAGCTGGTAAGAATTTGTCACAAATTATGGCGGAGCTCTCTTTTTCTGAAGCGGTTGTGACACAATTAGCCTTATCTGAAATTCATGGAAATGTTTCACTTAGTTTGGAGAAAATTGAGAGCCATCTAGAGCAGATAATATCTGTTAGAAAAAAATTGTTTGAGGTAGCAAGTTATCCTTTTATCTTATTGATCTTTCTTGTTGTGATTATGCTTGGATTACGTCAGTATCTTTTACCACAATTGGAAGGGGATAATCTTGCAGTAAAGGTCCTTAATCAACTCCCACAAATTTTTTTGATGACTGTGATGTGTCTTTTTTTCACAGTTATCCTAGCGAGATGGTACTTTAAGCGAAAGAGCCGTCTGGCATCTGTGACATTTTGGTCGAAGGTTCCAGTGATTAGATCTTATGTTAGGCTTTATTTGACTGCTTACTATGCTAGAGAGTGGGGAAATTTACTGGGGCAGGGACTGGAGATTCCTCAAATTATTAAGATTATGACAGATCAGCCAAAGTCTTTGTTTAAAGAGGTAGGAGAGGATTTAGAAAAAGCTTTTTTGTCAGGTCATTCCTTTCATGAACAAATTTTAAGTTACTCCTTTTTTCTGCCTGAATTGAGTTTGATGATTGAATATGGACAAATCAAAGCCAAGCTGGGCAGTGAATTAGAGATTTATGCTCAGGAAAAATGGGAAACATTTTTTCAAAAAATTAATGCCAGTATGCAAATTATTCAGCCCATAGTTTTTATTTTTGTAGCACTAATGATTGTGATGATTTATGCAGCAATGTTACTGCCTATGTATCAAAATATGGAGGTTCAATTTTAAATGAAAAATTTACAAAACGTTTTAAAGAAGTTTAATATGAAACAAAAGAAGCTTCAAGGATTTACGCTTATAGAGATGTTGGTGGTTCTTCTAATTATCAGTGTCTTACTCCTTCTTTTTGTCCCTAATCTGACCAAACAAAAAGAAAAGGTCGAAAAGACAGGAAATGCAGCGGTGGTTAAAGTTGTTGAAAGCCAAGCAGAGCTATATGCCTTAAACGGAGAAACGGCTACCCTCTCTAAATTGACGTCAGAAGGCTATATTACTGAAAAACAAGCAGAAAGTTATCGTCACTATGCTGATGAGCAAAAAATTCCGAATTAAAGGCTTTACCCTTCTTGAAAGTCTTTTGGTTTTATCCGTCACTAGTTTTGTGGTCCTTAGTTTTAGTGCAACTTTTAAAGGAGTGCTATCTCAAGTAGAGGAGGATTTGTTTTTTCTTTCTTTTGAACATCTTTATAGAGATAGTCAATCTTTATCAGCTTTACGTTCAGAGCCCGTTCAGCTAGTGTTATCGGATGGTGTTATTTCAAATGGTCAAACCAGTCTTGCTCTTCCTAAGGGAGTAACAGTTGAAAATGGTCTCAACTTAAGGTTTGATCATGGGGGTGGAAATTCCTCTATGAAAAAAATTGTCTTTCAAACACGTCAAAAGACAATACGCTATCAATTGTATATGGGGAGTGGAAAATATAAAAAAAC